>JAKPSO010000091.1 GCA_029571495.1 Pseudomonadota bacterium | reverse complement strand
CAGAGTGCAGACGAGGTGCGCGTGTTGACGACGTTGGCGATGCTCGTCGAAAGCGCTGTGCCGTTGCCGCGCGCGATGTCGGCGGCGGCGCTGACGGCGCGCTTTCCGCAGAACGCGCGGCGCATCGATGCGGCGCGTGGCTTGTTGGAGCGTGGCTCAGGCGTCGCGGCATCGTTTTCAGAGGCGCAGGCGCTTGACGGTATGTCGCTCGAACTGTTGAGACAAGGCGAGGCGGTCGGCGGTGTGGCCGCTGCGTTTGGCAAGGCTGCGCAGCTCAAGCGCCAGAGCTTGGAGCGACGCTTGCAGTGGTTTGCGACACTCGTGGAGCCGGTGATGATTCTGGTGTTGGGCGGCGTGGTGCTGCTCTTGGTGCTTGCCGTGATGCTGCCGATTGTGACGCTTAATTCCGCGATTCGGTGATCGGCGCATGGCTTACGGCTTTTTGGCTCCAACGACTAATAGACGGTCATTTGAGTGCGAAAAGTGTACAAGTTGACTTTGTGGAAATTGTGCGTGAAACGACCGTGAATCAGTCGTTGGCGCTGAAAAGCTGATAGGAGAGATGCATGCTGATTCGTAACGCCGTTGATGCCGATCTTGTTTCGATTCAAGCCATCTACGCGCACTGGGTCACGCACGGCACCGGGAGCTTCGAACTGGAGCCACCGACGGTCGACGAGATGGCGAAGCGCCGTGCGGATGTGCTGTCGAAGGGGTTGCCGTATCTCGTCGCGGAGCAGGGCGGCGTGATCGTTGGCTACGCCTACGCAAACTGGTTTCGGCCGCGTCCTGCGTATCGGTTCAGCGTTGAGAACTCGGTGTATGTGGACAAGGGCGCGCATCGCGGCGGCGTGGCGCGACTCTTGATGGCGGAACTCATGACGCGTTGCGAGAGCGCGGGCGCGCGGCAGATGATTGCGGTGATTGGCGACTCGGCGAACGCGGGTTCCGTCGGACTGCACAGCGCGATGGGCTTTCGTCACATCGGTACGCTGCAATCGACAGGCTGGAAATTTGGTCGTTGGTTGGACACGGTGTTCATGCAGCGACAGATTGGTTTTGGGGATACGACGCCACCCGCGGCGTAACGACGCAATTCGGTTGCAGTCAACCCCTCCGGCGCTTCGCGCCACCTCCCCTACTTTGTAGGAGAGGCCAGATCAGATGTCTCCCCTGCGCAGTAGGGGAGATGCTCGCAGGGCAGAGGGCTCGTGAAGGGGTTCGTGGCGTGGGCCGTTAGCGCGAACGGAACCACCCGCAATCGAGCCGGTCACATCAAGGTCGCGCTACCGGCGCGTAAAATCAAACCCAATGTCTCTTCTCTCTCGCTACGAGCTGGAGCTTGGCGTGCGCTACGTGCGTGCCAAGCGTCGTAACAGTTTCATCTCCTTCATCTCGCTCATTTCCATGCTCGGCATCGCGCTGGGCGTGGCGGCGTTGATCATCGTTATCTCCGTGATGAACGGTTTTCAAAGCGAGCTGCGTGATCGCATGGTCGCAGCGACCGCCCACGTTGAGGTGAAGGGGTTCGAGACGCCGCTGAACGATTGGCCGTCCGTCGCGAGCTTGCTCAAACAAAATCCGAACGTGGCCGCTGTCGCGCCGTATGTGCAAGGCGAAGGCATGTGGGTCAACGGCGAGATCAACAAACCTTCGCTCGTGCGTGGCATCGACCCCGCCGCCGAAGCGCAAGTCGCGAGTGTGCAAAAGCACATGAAGGTGGGCACGCTCGATGCACTGAAGCCGGGCGAATGGGGCGTGATTCTCGGCATTGATTTGGCACGCGGTTTAGGCGTGCGTGTCGGTGAAAAGGTCGCGCTCGTGACACCGCAAGGCACCGTCACACCCGCGGGCACGGCACCGCGCGTGAAAAGTTTTACGGTGGTGGGCTTGTTCGAAATTGGTTGGATCGAGGCTGACAGTCGCG
>JAKPSO010000089.1 GCA_029571495.1 Pseudomonadota bacterium | reverse complement strand
GACGTTAACAGTTCAGTATTGCATCGCCCTAGAAGGCATATTCCCAACCCAAGCGTAGCGAAAATCATCAGAGTTTAGGAGAACAGCATGACCACACCCTTCATTGGCGAAATTCAGTTATTCGGATTCAATTTCAACCCGTGCGGTTGGGCATTCTGCAATGGCGCAACGCTTCCCATTTCACAGAACACCGCGCTATTCTCGTTGATTGGTGTGACGTACGGTGGCAACGGGCAGACGACTTTTCAGCTTCCAAATTTTGCGGGGCGGGCCAGTACGCAACAAGGTAATGGCCCGGGATTGACTCCGCGAACGTTAGGGCAAGCCTTCGGTACGAATACGGTGACGCTGACTACGCAGCAGATCCCATCCCACTCGCATACATTGAATTTTTTCTCGCAATCGGATGCGGCGAAGCGATCAAACGGCCCTACCACAAACGGTGGGTTGTCATCGCGCGCCAGCGCGACTGCGAAGCCGTTCGCATCGCCTCCGGTTAACACCACGTTATCGGCAGCGATGCTAAGCCCGTCAGCCGGTGGTGGACAACCGCACGAAAATCAGCAACCTTACTTAGGCGTGAATTTTTGTATCGCGCTCCAGGGCATCTACCCGACGTTTCCGTGACCGCGCGCGACGCTGCCGCCACCATGCAGGCTGCGTCCGGCGCGCGACACGCTTAGTTCGGGCACTTGATGCTGCCGTCGTTTCCGCACGCCGATAATTCGTTCTCTACGCCCGAATCGCTCGCTGAGCTGGGTGTCGTGTTGCGACAGGCTCGCGGCGACGACATCCCGTGGCTCATGGAGTTGTACCGTGAATCTCGCGCGGAGGAGCTCGCCCCTATTCCGTGGTCGGACGACGCCAAGCGAAGCTTTCTGGACAGCCAATTCGAACTCCAGCACCGCCACTTCGTGAGCATGTTTCCCTTTGGCCGATTCTTAATCATCGAGTCCGCTGGGCAACCGGTGGGGCGACTGTACCTTTCGAACGAAGATCCCGAACTCGTCGCCGACATTTGCATCACGCAACGTGCGCGAAACAAGGGATACGGTTCTAGACTGTTGCAGGCGGTCATAGACGCGGCGAATGCGCGGCGCGTCAATGTCGAATTGCACGTGTTGCCGCGCAATACGTCCGCGATTCGGCTTTATGAACGCCTAGGATTTGCGTTCGCCGAAGACCAAGGCTCGCACCTGCTTATGCGGCGACTGGCTGACCAAACAGGCGCAGGACGCCGCGTCGACCCGCGTTAGTTGAACACCGCTTGGTAAACAAAACCCGTGGCATCGCGTGCGATGGGTACCAAGAAGAGCGCGAAATCCCCCATCGACGCGTGGCGAACCATGTAGGTTTGCTGCGGAAAAATCAGCGCTGAATGATTGCGAAACAGCAATGAAAACGGCGCTCGCAGTGCCGCGAAGCGCTTGTCCACCGGCATCGGGCGCGCCTCAACCAACGTAAAAGCAATCTCACCGTCTTGCAGCGCCGCAGTGAACTCAGTGTTCAGATGCGGCGCGAAGTCATCAATCGTTAATACCTGCACACGGGCCCTTTAAGTTGCCGGCGATTTGAACGGCGTGTTTGCAGTACGGCCGATGCGCCGAGCAGTGCGCTCATGAACGCCAACAGCAGCCACTCGTTGTTCGTCGGTACCGGCACGGGTGGCGCAGTCACGCCTGGGCCGCCTTGATCGACGATTCTGCCGTTAGGCGTCAAGTCGTCGTCACCGAGACCACCATCCGTGATACTAAATGTGAAGGTATTCCCTGTCAAAGTCGCAGGCAGCGTGTACCAGGTCGCGGCGGCGCTCGAAGGTGTCGGACCGTACTTCCAGTACTGCGCCCCCGTCGCTTCGGAGCCCGGATACGTAACGGTCAATGAGACCGTGCCGCCCGGCGTACATCCGACCAGAACAAAGTCAAGCAAGCCGTACGGGAAGCGAACATTGATCGGGTACTGCGACGTACTCGGCGGGCTCTTTGGATGTCCCGTCAACGGGATAAAGAAGGCAGACTCGTTGACGCCCGTACCGAACGGTGCGAACGAGCAACTTGAACCGCCGCCGGACAAGGTCACGGTGGCGTTTCCAGACGACGTGGCGGTTGGCCCGGTGTAGGTCGTCAGCACTGGTGCCAATGTCGTCGTCGGCGCTGATGCAGCACCCGTACCTGCCGAGTTGACCGCGCTTGCCGTACACGTGTAATTGGTCCCGTTGGCGAGGCCGTTGACCACGATCGTGGTCGTGGCGCTCGTCACAGTCACCGCTGCGCCAGAAGGTGTCGGCG
>JAKPSO010000080.1 GCA_029571495.1 Pseudomonadota bacterium | reverse complement strand
ACGGCGCTGACGCCGAGTTCGTCAAGTTCCGCCAACACGCCATGTAGCAGCGCTTCGGGGGCTGCGTCGGCGAGCAGCGAGGGGATGCTTCGTAGCGTGAGCGCACGCTGGCCGACGATGCTGATGTCGAAGCCGAGCGCGAGCAATGTGTCGTGATGCGTCTCTGCGGTCGCGACCTCCTTTTCGCTGGCGTTGATCACACTCGGGATCAGGAGCCGCTGCGTGGCGAGTCCGCTTTGTTCGGTGGCGGTCGCGGCCTCCGCTTTGAGCCTCTCGTACACAATACGCTCGTGCGCTGCGTGCATATCGACCAGCACGAGCCCCGCCGCGTTTTGCGAGAGGATGTAAACGCCGTGCAATTGCGCGAGCGCGAAGCCGAGCGGGCATTCGCCTTGCGGCATTGGTCGCGCCGCAGGTGCGACTTGTGCCGCAGGCGTTGCGTTACTGCTATCGATTTGCGGCGCGAAGAAGTATTGACTGATGCGCTCCGACACACCGCTAGCCGTCTCAGGGCGATACGAGGAGTAGCTCGTGAGTGGCATTTGAGTCGGAGCGTCAGCGCTGGCGGCGGACGGCGGCGCGTTGTTTGGTTCAGCGAGAAGCCCACGATCACCAAACAGCTTTTGCGCCGCAGACACTGCGGGTTGCGCCGCTGCGTTACCGCTCATCGCACGTTCAACCGTGCGCCGAACGAATTGATGCACAGCTTGAGAATCTCGGAATCGCACTTCGGTCTTTGCGGGATGCACGTTGACGTCCACCGCGCGTGGATCGAGCGTGAGCTTCAGCACAAATCCCGGTGCCGCACCGCCGTGCATTTGATCGCGCAGCGCATCACGAATCGCGTGCAGCACGACCTTGTCGCGTACCCAACGACCGTTGACGAAGAGATGCTGCGCGTCACGATTGGGTACCGAACTGTTCGGCTTCAAGACAAAACCTTCGAGTGCCAACACGCCACCATCGGCCGCAATCGGCATCGCCGCGTCTACCCACTCCGACCCCAACACCGCTGCCACGCGGGCGCTCCACCCTTGCACTGGCCATCGGTGCACGGCGCGACCGTTGTGCGTGAGTTGCAGCGCGATGTCGCTGCGTGCCAGACCCAAGCGGCGCACCGCGTCTAAGCAATGCGCGTACTCGGTGGATTCGGATTTAAGAAAACGGCGTCGCGCCGGTGTGTTGAAAAACAACTCCGCGACATTGACCGTCGTGCCGACGCGCGCACTCACGGGTTCCGGCGGATCGATTTGTCCACCTTCAACTTTCAATCGAAACGCGCTCGTTGCGCCCTGCGGACGGCTCGTGATCGCTAGGCGTGCGACTGACGCGATCGACGCAAGCGCTTCGCCGCGAAAACCAAAACTCACCACGGACTCAAGGTCGTCAAACGACGCGATCTTTGACGTGGCGTGCCGCGCAATGGCAAGCGGCAATTCGTCGTGCGCAATTCCGCGCCCATCGTCAGTCACTTGCATCAGCACCGAGCCGCCGCCCGTGAGTTCAACGTCGATCGATCGTGCGCCACCATCCACAGCGTTTTCGAGAAGCTCCTTCAGCGCCGCAGCGGGTCGCTCGATCACTTCGCCGGCCGCGATCTGGTTGACTAAATGGTCCGGTAGCGTGCGAATGTGGCGCGCTTCCTGTCTCAATTCGGCGACACGCACAGATGCCTCGTCCTCTGGCACAATCGCGCCCGCAACCACGCTAGCAACGCTGTGCGACGGTTGAAGAGGCTCATCCAACGAGGAGGGCCCGAAATTAGGAGGCGCGTTCACGCGTTGAATTGTATGCGGCTAAGTTTTCGTTCGACATTGATGGCGGGGGCCGTGTGCGGCTCGCTGCCTTTCATCGCGTTCGCGCAACCACCGGCCGCGCTCGCGCCGCCTGCGGCGATGAAGGTTGATGGCGTCCCCGCCGTGTCACAAAGTCTCGCCGACGACATCGCGCCCTATGGCGAATTCAAGCCGACGCGATTCGTCGCTTGGCATCCTGTTCTGCAAGATATGCTCATCATGCGTCGCGCGGGCAACACGAACCAGCTGTTCTTGCAGGCCGATCCGATGGGAAAAACCGTGCAACTCACGAAGGGCAAAGAACCCGTGCGCGCGGCCAGTTACGAACCCAAGCGCGGCGACTACATCCTCATCTCGCGCGACACAGGCGGTGATGAAGCGGCCCAGATTTATCGCCTCGACCCAAAGACACTTCATGAAACGCAGCTCACGCCCTCGGGGGAACGTCACGCGCTCGGGCCGTGGAACTCGGCGCAAGACAAAGTCATCATTTCATCGGCAGCGCTCGATCGCAATGGCAAACGCGAACAGGCGACCGTCGATGTGTACGCGATTGACCCGATGCAGCCGGAAGCCCGTTTCAAGCTCACGACACTCGTCGGCGCGGGCTGGCGTGTGGTGCGCTGGCTTGACCGGGAAAACCGTTTGATCGCAAGTGAGTATCAGTCATCCACCAGTAGCAAAGTGTGGTCGATTGATTTGGCGACCGGCAAGAAGACCGACATTGGCGCCGGCGAGGCGGAGCCGGACGAAGACGCGGCTGATCGCTGGTTATATCGCAAACGTTTTGATGGCGACTTTGCAAAGCTCTCTCGTGTCGACCTGCGATCAGGTGAGCGGCAGTGGGTTACCAAAGAGATCGAAAACGACGTCGATTCGTGGTCAGTAGCAAAAGAGGGCAAGCGCATCGCGGTGCTGGTGAACACCAACGGCCACGCTCAACTCAAGCTGTTCGACAACGATCTCAAGCCGCTGCCGGTGCCAACGCTTCCCGCTGGATTAATTTCGTCGGTGAGCTGGCACCGCAACGCGCGCGACTTGGCGCTCGCGATCGAGTCTGCGGAGTCGCCGGGGGAGGTGTTCTCGTTGGACGTCGAAACCGGCGCGGTCACACGCTGGACGCAGCA
Organism: Pseudomonadota bacterium; assembly: GCA_029571495.1. Taxonomy (GTDB): domain Bacteria; phylum Pseudomonadota; class Gammaproteobacteria; order Burkholderiales; family Casimicrobiaceae; genus Casimicrobium. The sequence goes on along the minus strand of JAKPSO010000080.1, from coordinate 720 downwards.
CCCGACGGTTGCGGGCGTCAAGCGTCCGTTTGTGGAGGCCGAGCCGATTATTTGGCGCAGCTTTGATGGGATGACTATTACCGGCTTCATGCATCGCCCGAATGCGAAAGAGTTTCCGGGTAAACGGCCCGTGATCATTGCCATTCACGGCGGGCCGGAAAGTCAGGCACGTCCTGGCTTTCGCGGCCGCAGCAACTACTGGATCAACGAGCGCGGCTACGCTGTGATCTATCCCAACGTGCGCGGATCATCGGGTTTCGGGAAGCGCTTCCTTGAGGCTGACAATGGCAAGAAGCGCGAAGACTCGGTGAAAGATATTGGCGCGCTCCTGGATTGGATCCACGCTCAGCCGGACCTCGATCCAAATCGGGTAGCGGTCATGGGCGGAAGCTATGGCGGGTACATGGTGCTTGCGGCGGCGACGATGTACAGCTCGCGACTCGCCGCCGCGTTTGACTCAGTTGGCATTTCGCACTTCGTGAGTTTTTTGGAAAACACCGAAACCTATCGCCGTGACATACGCCGGAGCGAATACGGCGACGAGCGCGATCCCGATATGCGCAAATTTCTCGACGGCATTTCGCCGCTGACCAATGCCGAAAAAATTAAGTTGCCGCTGATGGTGTCGCACGGCAAGAACGATCCGCGTGTGCCGTACACCGAAGCCGAGCAGATCGTGAAGAAAGTGCGAGCAAGCGGGCTGCCGGTTTGGTATTTGCT
>JAKPSO010000974.1 GCA_029571495.1 Pseudomonadota bacterium | reverse complement strand
AAGACGACCAGGGGAAAGCGTTCGAAGAAGTGGCTGACTTCGCCATCTGCGAAAAGCCGAAAGCCTATGCGGGAAAGCGCGTGAGCCTTGGCTACACACTCGCCACGGTAATGGCTGACGACTGTCAAGGCGATCCGTCATGCAAAAAAACCAAGGCGGTGGCGTTGGTTAAATCACTCACGGTGCTTGATGCGAAGGCCGGCGTGCCTAACGTTTCTGCAACCGCGGCAGCGCCTGCGGTCACAAAAGGCCAAACCTCATTTTGTACACCGCACGAAACTGTCGTTTTTTCCTGTCGCGCGGGCGCGAAAATGGCCTCGGTCTGCGCATCCAAGGACGCGACGCGCGACAAGGGCTATCTCCAGTATCGCTTCGGCAAACCCGATTCACGCGAGCCACTGGAACTGATGCTGCCCGAAGGCGAGATTGTTGCCAACAAGGCGGCGACCGGAGAATGGACGACCTACGCGGGTGGCGCGAGCAGTTGGTTGCGTTTTCGAAAGGGCGCTTACAGCTACGTAACGTATTCGGGCATCGGCCGATGGGGCCCCAAGGGTGAGACGCGCACCAAGCAGGGTGTGATGGTTGAGCGTGACGGAAAACTGGTCGCGAGCTTGAAGTGCGCCGCTGAACCTGACGGTGAGATGGGGCCGGAATGGTTCGAAAAATTTGACGTTAAGGCTAAAGGCGACGGAGACTTTTTCTTCCCGGACTGACGGCCGTTGCGCTATTGCCGCGTGGGGATTACCGGTTTTGTCTTGCCGCTTATCGCCAACCAAACCCAGAATCCGATTACGACGGCCGCGCATGCAATGCCCGCCACGAGCATCACCAAGCCAACGGAGACGTTGCGAACGTCTTCTGGCGCGAAGATCCCACCGACGCCCGAGATGCTCAAAAATGCGCAGCCAAACCCGAATATCGCGGTGAGTGGCAATCCCACAAAGATGCCCAACAGAAGGTTTCGCATCAGTCGACTCATTGCCGTCTCTCCTGCTCGAAGCGCGGTTGGGTTAGCTACAAAGCTTCAGGTTCGTTCGTGTCGCACGCACGATCGGTAAGTACATGTCCGCGTCCGACGGCGGATAGTTTTCGCGCACGCCAGCGTCGGTCATCTTCGCGTCTTCGGCAAGCGGTTGCAGCACCGCCCGACACGTTGCCGTATCGCCCAACTTATGTAGTGTGACCGCCAAGTCATTGCGAACGCGTCCCTTTTCCAACCAAAAAAGCGAACGATCACAGGTTTTGAGCATCGGTTCGAGCAACGCGCGTGCCTCTGCGAACTGTTTGCCATCGTAGCGTTGTTTGAATGCTTTTCGTGTTGCAGCGACGGCGCTTGCCGTGCAGGCGGCGGCCGGTTGAAAGTAGACCATCTCGAACGTCGCGCGCGCTCCACAGTGAATCAAACAGGCGTCGTCCGGGCCGCCCTTGACGTCGATCCCGCCGGGCGTCATCTTCATCGTGACAATGCACGGCTTTTTGTCGTCAACGCCTTCAAGCTTTGCGCGCCCATTGCGCAATTCGCCTTCAAGCGAACATGCATGACCATTGTCACCCGTCGAAGAAATCGCGAAATTCAACGCGCCCGCCTTACCCGGTTTGAGCGTTAAGTGGCCGGCGCCGCCCTCCGAAACATATTCACCCGGTGCGATTGTCGTCGCGGGTTGTTGCGCGACAGTCGGTGCGCTAACAACAAGTGCTGCGAATGCAGCAAATAGGGCAATGACGCTGGCGTGAATCGGTTGACGAGGAAGCAATGAAAGCATGGTGCGCGTGCCTAGAGGGCGATAAGCGTGATCATGACGGCAGAATCTGGCGCGCACACGCGGTGTCGCAACGATGACAAAACGAAGATTTACGTCCGAGAAACTATTCGCGCATCCAACGGGCTGCATCCACCGCGCCGTAGGTAAGGATCGCACTTGCGCCTGCCCGGCGGAAGCAGATGAGCGTTTCCATGAGGCACTTTCTGTAGTCGAGCCAACCGTTGGCGGCAGCGGCTTTGAGCATTGCGTATTCACCGCTGACTTGATACACGGCGACGGGCATTTTGAATTCGTCGCGTACGCGCGCGAGGATGTCGAGGTATGGCAAGCCCGGCTTGACCATAAGCATGTCCGCGCCTTCTTCAACGTCGAGCGCGCATTCGCGCATTGCTTCGTCACTGTTCGCGAAGTCGAGCTGATAGGTTTCTTTGCTGCTCTTGCCTAGGTTGCCGCTGGAGCCGACGGCATCGCGGAACGGACCGTAAAACGCGCTCGCGTACTTGGCGCTGTACGAAATAATTTTTGTTTGAATGTGACCGTCGGCATCGAGGGCAGCGCGAATCGCGCCGATGCGCCCGTCCATCATGTCCGACGGCGCTACGAAATCCACGCCCGCGCGCGCATGCGTGAGCGCCTGTTTGACAAGCACGGCAACCGTTTCGTCGTTCATGACGTAGCCGGATTCATCGATCAGACCGTCTTGTCCGTGCGAGGTGTATGGATCGAGCGCGACGTCGGTAATCACTGCGATGTCAGGCACGGCAGCTTTTAACGCGCGAACAGCGCGCGGCGCGAGACCATTGTCGTTGTAAGCCTCTTCCGCGAGCGGCGTCTTCGAGCCCTCGATCACTGGAAACAGCGCAATCGCGCCAACGCCCAACGCCGCAGCTTCTTTCGCGCGCGTGACCAGAATATCAATCGACACACGCTCCACACCGGGCATCGACGGAACGGCCTGCGTTCGGTTCTCGCCTTCAATCACAAACACCGGCCAAATCAAATTCGCGGCGGACAGCGAGTTCTCGCGCACCATAGCGCGGCTGAAGGCGTCGCGGCGCATGCGACGCATGCGAACGGAGGGGTAGGCTTTGGAGGTCATGGCGTAATTTTAGGACGCAGCGACGCCCGCTTTCAGCGTTTTCTCCAGAATTTCTCGTACATTCGGCGAGATCGTTGGCTCGGCAACGATGCGTTCTAGTTGTGTGCGCTGCAAGCTGTGCTGCGGCTCGGCACATTTGTGCCAGCGTGAGAACGCTTCACAGAAGCGCGCGGCGAGCGATGGGTTTTGCGCATCGAAGCGCAAAATTTGATCGGCCGTGAATGCGTAACCGGAGCCATTTGCCGCGTGAAATCCGCGCCAGTTTTGATCACCGAAAAACTGCACGATGGCACGTACCCGATTCGGATTCTTTCCGTCAAACTTCGGATGAGCGAGGAGCGCTGTCGCGTGTGCCGCAGCGTCGACGCGTTCAGTCGCGACTTCAAATTGAAACCAGCGGTTGAGCATTGACAAGTCGTCTTGCCATTGATCGTGGAACGCCGTGTAGATTCGCGTGCGCGCCGGACCAGGCTGGTCGCGTAGTGCTGCCATCGCGGCGGTCAAGTCGGTGAGATTGTCCGCGTGTGACCAGACGTTCAGGGCCAGCCGCTGCGCTTCGTCGTCTGTCACGGCGTTGGTTAGACAAAGCAGCGTGTTGGCAAGCACGCGCCGCGCAGTGCTGGCGGCGTTGGTCGCGTACGCGACCTTGCTGAGAGCCGCACGTTCCGCGTCGTGCCGCTGAAAGATTGCGGCGCGATGATGCTCTGCGATCCGCGCGATCACGGCGTCTCGTGCATCGGCGATTTCGATCGGGTCAACGACCTCGCCCGCGGGCGTCAGGTCCGCAAGTTCCGCGCAGTTTGGGAACGAGAGCATGTGGGCGATCAGCGCGGGGTCGGTCTTGTGGTCGGCCAGGAGCGCGGCCACCGCGTCGAACAACGCAGTCGGGAGGGGCTCGCCGCGTTGCGCTGCGCGCACGGAGCGCACAAACAGATTACGCATCGCTTGCCAGCGCACGACGCCATCGCTGTCGCGTGTGGCCAGCATCGCAAGCTGTGAATCTGTGTACGCATAGTTCACTTTCACTGGCGCGGAAAAACCGCGCAGAAGCGACGGTACCGGACACTCAGGAACGTTTTCGAATTGAAACTGTTGCGAGGGTTCGGTGACGCGCAGCACCTGGGGTTCCGTCACTCTACCGTCGGCGTATACGAGCGCCATCGATAACGGAATCACCATCGGATGCTTCACAAGTTGGCCCGGCGTCGGCGGTACGGATTGTTCGACGATCAAGGTGTAGCGCTTGGCCGCCGCGTCGAACGTGTCGGTGACCTGTAGCACTGGAGTACCAGCTTGGCCGTACCAGCGTTTGAACTGCGTGAGGTCGCGCCCACTGGCGGCTTCCATCGCGGCAACAAAATCGTCGCAGGTGGCCGCGGTGCCATCGTGACGTGCGAAGTAGAGATCGGAGCCTTTGCGATACGTCTCTGCACCGAGCAATGTGTGCAGCATGCGAATGACTTCTGCGCCTTTTTCGTACACGGTGACGGTGTAGAAGTTGTCGATCGCCTCATATTCGTCGGGACGAATCGGGTGCGCCATCGGGCCCGCGTCTTGCGCGAATTGGCGCGACTGCATGAAGGCCGCTTCTTCGATGCGCACGACGGCCGGTGAGCCGCGCGTGGCGGTGTATTGCTGCTCGCGGAAAACGGTGAAACCTTCCTTGAGCGAGAGCTGAAACCAGTCGCGGCATGTGACGCGATTGCCGCTCCAGTTATGAAAATATTCGTGCGCGACGATCGCGTCGACCGTCTGAAAATCGGCGTCGGTTGCGGTGTCTTTGTCGGCGAGCAGATAACGCGAGTTGAAAATATTCAACCCTTTGTTTTCCATTGCGCCCATGTTGAAGTCGTCCGCTGCGTAGATCATGAAGCGATCAAGATCGTATTCGCGACCGTAGGCCTCTTCGTCCCAGCGCATGGCGGCTTTGAGGCATTCCATCGCCCATGTGCAGCGCGGCAGGTTCGCGGTCGTCGAATAAATTTCGAGCAACACATTTCGACCCGACGCGGTGACGAAACGGTCTTGCAGCTTGTCGATATTTCCCGCGACCAACGCAAACAAATAGCACGGCTTTTTGTGCGGGTCATGCCACACGGCCTCGTGCCGCCCGTCATCCAGCATGCGCTCGGCGATCAAATTGCCGTTCGAGAGCAACACGGGAAACAGCGCTTTGTCGGCGCGAATCGTGACGCGATATTCCGACAGCACATCGGGTCGATCGGGGAAGTACGTGATGCGCCGAAAGCCTTCGGCCTCGCACTGTGTGCAGAACGTGCCGTTGGTGACGTAGAGCCCTTCGAGCGCGAGGTTGGCCGAAG
>JAKPSO010000006.1 GCA_029571495.1 Pseudomonadota bacterium | reverse complement strand
GCCATTTCGTGTTCCGCAAGCGACAGCATGTGGCCGCGGTTGCTGAGGCCAGTCAACGAATCTTTCGTGGCCAGTTCGACCAGCCGACGCTCAGCTTGCCGAACCATGCCGTAGTAGAAACGAGCCGTGTAGGCCGCCATCGCAAAGACGATCGCGACGTTAAAACCATGAACGATCCAGAGGCCGGTTTCTGTCAGAGGAGCCAAGACACCGTAGTGACGCGATGCGGCAGACATGCCCAAATAAGTCACATATAAGACGGCGAGCATCGGGATCGCCTCGCGCCACCGCGAACTTACGACGATGGCCGGGATAAAGAGCAGCAAATAGTAGTGAAAACCGCTATTCCACCCCACCAGCATCGTTCCGACGGCAGCATGACCCAGCACCTCAATCCATATCAACGCGACCGCCGGCGCATTCAGGCGTCGCGCCAGACACCAGTTGGCCGTGGCGTAGATGACGATTCCGACGATGTTCAGCCACGCCAGGAGCGGCGAGCCGAGCGCTAGGAACAACGCTAAGAGTATCGCGTCGACGCACGCAGCGACCACCGTAACGCGCCGTGTCATCACCCAAAATGCGCCTTGCGCCACTGCGCTTCCGCTGCGGGCGCGACGACGCACGCTGGAGCCGGCGCTTACCGTTGGGGCGGTAGCGGCGGTGGCGATAAAGGCGCGGGTTGATGACATGGCATTGGGACGGGTGAAATAAGCGTCTAGATCGGACGCAACGAACTGCCGATTACCCATGCATTGCAAAAGCAATGCCAGCTCTGTTTCCTATGCGAACGGCATAAAAGTGCGCAAAAAAGGCCGCATACGCGGCCTTTTCGAGTCGGCGGTAATTTGCTACTGCGGCGGGTTCTGAATGTTGGACGCCTGTTTGCCTTTAGGGCCCGGGACCACTTCAAACGCGACTTTTTGACCTTCTTTCAACGAACGGAAGCCGTCCATTTGAATGGCGGAGAAGTGCGCAAACACGTCTTCGGTGCCGTCATCAGGCTTGATGAAGCCAAAACCTTTGGCGTCGTTAAACCACTTTACTGTGCCTGTTGTCATATCGATACTCCCTGTACTACCTGATCATGCTTGTTCTTATGCGAGGCGTCGTGGCGCGATTCGCGTACCAGATTGCGTGCCCTACCTGTGCTTCAAGCGCAGTGCAAACACGTTCCCTGCCCATGTTGTAGCGGTTGGCAACCCCAATCGTCAAGGGGTTAATGTTGTTCTGGATCAAGTAGTTGCCGGTATGTGTGCCGATTGGTCTGTTCGGCGGTGCACTTCCACCCCGTAACGCGTTGCGCGCATGCCGTATGCTCTCGTTCAGGCCTTGAAATCTCAGCTTTTCGACCGATATTCACAGTACACCCAGCAAACGCAGTATGGCCACCGACCCTCATAAGACAACCCGACCGACTTCGCCCGGAGACAGCTCCGTCCTCGAAGCCGAACGCGTGAGCACCAAGCCGCCGCCCATGTATCGCGTGCTACTGCTCAACGACGATTACACGCCGATGGATTTTGTGGTCGGCATATTGCAAAACGTGTTTGCAATGACGCGCGAACAAGCCACACAAGTCATGCTGCAAGTACATCGCAGCGGGCGCGGAACTTGCGGCGTGTTTACGAAGGAAGTGGCGGACACCAAAGTGGCGCAAGTGGCAGAGATCGCCGCAGCGCACCAACATCCGCTTCAGTGTACGATGGAGCCTGACTAGATCGTTGAGGTCTACGCAGGACGAAAGCCCACTAACGTTGCTATCGTGCAGCCGTGGCGGACTTCAGTAATCGTCGGACTCGCGCCGACAGCAAGGCAGTAAGAAATGATCGCGCAAGAGTTGGAAGTTAGCCTTCACATGGCCTTTGTCGACGCACGACAAAAGCGTCATGAATTCATCACGGTGGAGCACTTGCTGCTCGCCATGCTCGATAACCCGAGCGCGGCGGAAGTGATGCGTGCCTGCGCTGTGGATCTTGACGAACTGCGTACGGCGCTCGCCAATTTCATCAACGAACACACGCCGCGCTTGCCACAAAACAGCGAGAGCGACACCACGCCTACGCAAGGCTTCCAGCGCGTGATTCAACGCGCGATTCTGCACGTGCAGTCTTCCGGCAAGAAAGAAGTCACAGGCGCCAATGTGCTTGTCGCCATCTTCGGCGAAAAGGATTCGCACGCGGTGTACTTCCTCAATCAACGCGGCGTCACGCGTCTCGACGTCGTGAATTACATCAGCCACGGCATCAGCAAAGTGCCGAAGGACAAGAACGAGAAAGCGGAAGCCGGCAGCGGCGAGCAGGAAAAGGAAGAGGCACCACAAGGCGCGCTCGAAAATTTCTGCGTCAACTTAAATGCCCAAGCCAAAGCAGGCAAGATCGATCCGATGATCGGTCGCATCTCTGAGCTTGAGCGATTGATTCAAGTCCTCTGCCGTCGCCGCAAAAATAATCCACTGCTCGTGGGTGAAGCGGGTGTCGGAAAAACTGCGATTGCTGAAGGTCTGGCTAAACGAATCGTCGAGGGCGATGTGCCTGACGTGCTGGCTGACTCCGTGGTGTATTCGCTCGACATGGGCGCGCTACTCGCGGGTACGAAGTATCGTGGTGACTTCGAAGCGCGCTTGAAGTCCGTGCTTAAGCAGCTCGGCGAAAAGGCGAACGGCATTCTGTTCATCGATGAGAT
>JAKPSO010000966.1 GCA_029571495.1 Pseudomonadota bacterium | reverse complement strand
CGTCGCGCCGCCAAATCCGCCAACGCCGCGCGCACCAAAGCGCTCGCGTGGCCGCAACGACGCGCGGTAGGCGAAACGTACAGCGATCCTATTTCGTAGAGCGAGGGCGAGTTAGGAAAGCTAAGCGCCACCGCAACCGCGCTGTCACCATCAAAGCGCACAAAGCAGCGCGCATCGCCGTCCGCGAACATCGTTTGCAGTTCGCTCGCGCTGTACACGTTGTGCGCGTCGAGCAGCGGCTGCGCTTCGTCCGTGATCGTTGTCGTCGCGCGAATCTGATGCGACGCACGTGTGCTGACCGCCGCAGGCGATTGCACCGCTGCGTCGCCCGCGACGGTAAACGTACACAGCGCCCGCTCGTAGTTGAAGCGTGCCACCGGAGCGGCCACTCGCAAGGCCTCCAACAACCGCGTCTCAATCGTTTTCACGACGAACGTACGCCCACGCGCCTCATCCAAAATCGCCCGAGCGCACGCCTCCAACATCGCAGGAGTTGGGGCTTCAGCGAGCGCCGGATAAAACACCACCTCCGCCGTCGGATACTTCGCGCTGTCGTACTGACTCGCGTCCCGCGTCGACCAAAGCAAATACGCCGTCTCGTCCGCAAAGCGTAAAGGCACTGAGCGCAACTGCGATCCAAACAACCCCAACACTTTCAACGGCGTGATGTGATGAAGTTCGTTTTGGTGGAGGAAGGATTCGAGCGTGGTGGTGGGCGTTTGCATCGTTGAATATTAGCGGCACGTCACTCGTCGTTCGTCGAGTGCGGCGAATGCCGACAGGCGATCCGCCGGTCGCGGATAATGGGCAAAGTTAGTGAACGCATGCGAAGCGAAGGCGCTGCCCATTCCATGAATCCGTTACGGAAAATACGAAATGTATATACAATGTCGGAATGAAGTTCTCATGGTCTGAGCGCAAACGCGCCAGCAATATCGTGGATCACGGTATCGACTTTGTCGATGCCGAACTGGTATTTGCTGGTGCGACGTTCACATTTGAGGATGACCGATTCGATTACAGCGAACAGCGATTTGTCACGCTCGGCCTTTTGGCCGGCGTGCCTGTCTCGATCGCTCACACGGAGAATGAATATGAAATCCGCATCATCTCGTTCCGCAAAGCCACGCGCCGCGAAACCGATCTCTACTACCGCGAAATCGCGCTCTAAAACTGACTGGGCGCGATTGAACGACGCGTCGGACGCGGCGAAGCCCACCGACGAACATCCCGATATCGCCGTACGCCGCATCGTCCGTGGCGTTGTGCGCCGTGGCTTGCAGCCGGTCGCGACAAAGACAGCAATTTCACTGCGAGTCGATCAAGACGTGCTCGAATGGTTCAAAGCGCAAGGTGATGGATATCAGACGCGAATCAATTCTGTGCTGCGGGCGTTTCGGGATGCGTCGGTGTGACAAGCAAACGTAGGGTGATTACCCGGTGTTCGCCATCTTCGTGCGGAACAAAACTGGTTCGTTGGCAACGATCGGCGGGCAAAGAATTGCCCACCCTACCCGGTTTTCACGCGTTTGGTGTGACGGACACGGCGCGGCGATTACGCATCACGTTTACGTTGCGCGTTGACGGCTTGCTGATTCGCGTTATCTTTGCGCGAGACATGAGCCTTCGGGAAAGGAAATGGCATGCCACACAAAGCACTTAATACTCTGCCAACCTTCAAGACGGAGGCGGAAGAACGTGCGTTCTGGAAAACGCACGACGCGACCGATTACCTCGACTTAACGAAACCGCAACGCGTCACGTTCGCCAACCTCAAACCCAGCACGCACAGCGTCGCGCTACACCTGCCGGCCCACATGCTCGAAGGCATCAAGAACGCCGCCAACAAACGCGAGGTGCCGTATCAGTCGTTGATCAAGGTTTGGTTGCAGGAGAAGTTGGAGGGGGTGTGATCTGCACCTAAAATTTGACGCCAAACCGTTTGACTGAGCGAATGCAGCACAAGCCTTCACGACTTTTCAGGTTCCGTCCCCTCGATGGAGACGTGGGCTTTGAGCGCGAGCTATCGGCACTTGTGGACAGTTATCTTTGGTCGCCGCGGTTTGATCAGATGAACGACCCGATGGAGGCGTTCTATGAATTCGATAAATCGATTGATCAAGTCTTTTATGCAATTTCTCCAGAAGCGAGCAAATCAATCCCTGACCTGTACGCGCAACTTGCGAAAATTCTGGATGGAATGTGTCTCGTATCATTTTCTGCGACGTTTCAATTCCTGCCGATGTGGGCCTACTACGCCAGCAATTTCGCGGGGATGTGTCTCGAATTTGACTCTGGCCTCCTTGAGGTAGGCGACTTTCGTGGTGAACCGCTTTTAGAGGTAGCTTACGACGAAGTTCCGGCCCCACCAATTTCACTTTTGGCTCTT
>JAKPSO010000970.1 GCA_029571495.1 Pseudomonadota bacterium | reverse complement strand
GCGTCATGCTGCCGGTGTGCCAATGCTCCAACTGCCGACCCGTGATGAGCACCATCGGGTACTCCGCGTCCGGGCGTTCGTTGGCAGGAATGATGTCGGCTGGTACGAACATCGCACGACCGCCTTCGCATGGGAAGTGGTCGGTGAACACCACGCTCTCGCCGGGGTCGCCTTCTTTCATACACGGATACGTCACTGCGTGTTCGCGCTCTAAACGATCCCACGTGATGCCGCCGATACTCGGCATTGTGTGGCGCATTTCGTCGAAAACTTCTGAGACGTGGCCGTAATTCCAATCGAGTCCCATGCGTTTGGCAATTTGCTGAATGATCCACAAATCTTGCTTCGCCTGACCCGGTGGATCAATCGCTTTACGGCCCATTTGCACGAGGCGATCGGTGTTCGTAAAGCTGCCGTCTTTCTCGGGGAACGCGCTCGCAGGGAGAATGACGTCGGCGAGATACGCCGTCTCAGTGAGGAAAATATCCTGCACAACAAGATGATCAAGCGCAGCCAGCGATTCGCGTGCGTGGTTGGCATCGGGGTCGGACATGGCGGGGTTTTCGCCCATCACGTAGAGCCCGCGCACGTCGCCTTTTTTGATCGCGTGCATGACTTCAACGACCGTGAGGCCGGGTTTGTCGTCGAGCGAGCCCGCGGGTACTTTCCACGCGCTCTCGAAGCGCGCACGAATGGCGGGGTCGACGACGCGCTGATAGTCCGGATACATCATCGGAATCAAACCCGCGTCCGACGCGCCTTGCACGTTGTTCTGACCACGCAGTGGATGCAACCCGGTACCTGGACGACCAATTTGGCCAGTCATCAACGCGAGTGCGATCAGGCAACGCGCGTTGTCGGTGCCGTGAACGTGTTGCGACACGCCCATGCCCCACAGAATCATCGAAGCCTTCGACGACGCGTAGAGGCGCGCCACGTAGCGCAAGGTATCGGCGTCGATGCCGCAGATCGGCGCCATCGCTTCGGGGCTATAGCCCTCAACGTTCTTACGCAATTCGTCGTAGCCAATCGTACGGCTCGCAACGAACTCGGCGTCGACCAAATTTTCGGTAACGATGACGTTCATCATCGCGTTCAACATCGCCACGTCGGTGTCAGGTTTGAACTGCAAATGACGATGCGCAATGCGCACCAGCTCTGACTTACGGGGGTCGGCGATGATGAGCTTGGTGCCGTTGTTGACGGCGTTTTTGATCCAGCTCGCCGCGACAGGATGGTTGACGCTTGGGTTCGCACCAATGACGATAACGACCTCGGCTTTGGTCACGTCCATCACTGGATTCGACACGGCGCCGGAGCCAATACCTTCAAGCAACGCGACCACGGAAGAGGCGTGGCACAAGCGCGTGCAGTGATCCACGTTGTTGCTACCGAAGCCGGTGCGAACCAACTTTTGGAAGAGGTAAGCCTCTTCGTTGCTGCCCTTCGCGGAGCCGAAACCGGCAAGTGATTTCTTGCCGTGTTGGTCGCGAATTTGAGCCAGCTTGCCGCCAGCGAGTTCGAGCGCTTCTTCCCACGTTGCTTCGCGGAATACGTCTAAAACGCGATCGGGGTCCATCACGAAATCGCCGCGCTTCGGCGCATCGGCGCGGCGAACGAGCGGAACGGTGAGGCGATGGGGATGATGCGCGTAATCAAAACCGTAGCGGCCCTTCACGCACAAGCGCTCGCGATTGGCCGGGCCATCACGCCCGTTCACGAACAAAATTTTGTTGTCTTTCACGTTGTACGTGAGTTGGCAACCGACGCCGCAGAATGGGCATACCGATTCGACTTGTTTGTCGGGCACGGTTAGCGCCGCGTCACGCGCCGGCATCAATGCACCGGTCGGACAGGCTTGCACACACTCGCCGCACGCGACGCAGGTCGACGCGCCCATCGGGTCATCCATGTCGAAGACGATCTTTGCGTGCGCGCCTCGGAATGCGAGTCCAATCACGTCGTTAACTTGCTCGTCGCGGCATGCGCGCAGGCAACGTGTGCATTGGATGCAGGCATCGAGGTTTACTGCAATCGCAGGGTGCGAAAGATCGCAATTGGTCTGCTCGCGCGCCGCAAAACGCGGTTTGCCGACGCCGAGTTTCTGCGCCCACTGATCAACTTCGTTGTTTCGCGTGTAGCTCGTCTCGGGCATGTCGGCTTGCAACAATTCGAGCACCAGCTTTTGCGACTTCACTGCGCGCTCGCTGTCTGTGGTTACCTTCATACCGTTGGTCGGCATTCGGCAGCACGACGGCGCGAGCACACGCTCGCCGGCGATTTCAACGACGCAGGCGCGGCAGTTGCCCGCCGTGTCGAGGCCGTCTTTGTAGCAAAGGTGCGGCACTTCAATGCCATGATCTTTCGCGACTTGAATCAGCGTTTGATCGGCGCGCGCGGACACGGATTTGCCGTTGAGTTCGAAATTAACGACTGGCGCGTCGAGGGAGGCCATTTCGCTGCGAGTGATTGCGTTCATGGTGAATCCTGTTTGGCGCTAGGCAAGTTCGTGAGGGAAATACTTCACCACACAATCAATCGGATTGGGGGCGGCTTGGCCGAGACCGCAGATTGATGCGTCACGCATCACGGTCGAGAGATCGGCCAGCAGTTCGAGGTCCCATTTCGGTTTCGCGATCAGCTCTGCGGCTTTGAGCGTACCGTTGCGGCAAGGCGTGCATTGCCCGCAGGATTCGTGCTCGAAAAAACGCATGGTGTTGCGCGCGGCGGCGACGGCAGTGTCTTTGTCGGACAAGACAACCACGGCTGCTGAGCCGATGAAGCAACCGTACGGTTGCAGCGTATCGAAGTCGAGCGGAATCGAGTTCATGTGCGCGGGCAAAATGCCGCCGGATGCGCCGCCCGGCAAGTAGCCGTAGAACTTGTGGCCAGGCAGCATGCCGCCGCAGTGTTCGTCGATCAGCGCCTGAATCGTGATGCCTGCGGGCGCGAGTTTTACGCCGGGATTTTGCACACGGCCCGACACCGAAAATGAGCGCAAGCCTTTGCGACCGTTCGCACCGAATGACGCAAACCACGCGCCGCCTTTTTCAAGCAGTTCGCGCACCCAGTACAGTGTTTCGAAATTGTGCTCCAGCGTGGGGCGACCAAACAAGCCCACTTGCGCCACGTACGGCGGACGCAGGCGCGGCATTCCACGTTTGCCCTCAATCGATTCGATCATCGCGGACTCTTCACCGCAGATGTATGCCCCTGCGCCACGCCGCAAATGAGTCGTCGGCATGTTCGCTGTGGGCGGACTAGCGCGAAGTTTCGCTAGCTCCGCTTCAAGCATCACGCGACAGCCGTGATACTCGTCACGCAGATAAACGTAGATGTTTTCGATGCCGACAGCCCATGCGGCGATCAGCATACCTTCGAGGAAACGATGCGGGTCGCGCTCAAGCATCACGCGATCTTTGAACGTACCCGGTTCGCCTTCGTCGATGTTGACGGCCATGAGGCGCGGCCCCGCTTCGGCGCGCACAATGCGCCACTTGCGACCCGCTGGGAAGCCCGCGCCGCCCAAGCCACGCAGGCCCGAATCTTCAAGCGTTTTGATGACCGACTCGACGTCACGCTTGCCCGATACGCACTCGTTGATTAACGAGTAGCCGCCGGCCGCGCGATACGCGGGAAGATCGATGAAGCCTTTGGGTTCAT
>JAKPSO010000928.1 GCA_029571495.1 Pseudomonadota bacterium | reverse complement strand
GACGTTTCCGTTGGTGACTTGTGTGCTGTTGTTCTTGTTTCGCTTGACCGCCTACGGAGCGTCGACCAGCATGTTGCCGAAGCTTGCGGTGCCGGTGTTCGCGTCGCTGACGGTGATTCGCGCGGTGGCGCGCTTGCTGCGCGGCATGTTTCCGAACGCCTCGCCCGTACGCACGTTGATCAACGTGGTGAGCGTGATCGTTTGGGTGGGGTTGGTGACGCATCTGGCGGGCGCTGCGCCGTGGATCATCAATGAGCTCGACAACTTGGTGATTCCGCTGGGTAAGACGCCGGTGTCGATGTTGACGATGTTGCAGGCGCTGGGCTTGGTGGCGGTGACGCTGTTGGGAGCGCTGTGGCTGTCGTCGGCGTTGGAGGCGCGGCTCATGGCGTCGCCGATTGATATGAGCATGCGGCTGGTGTTCTCGCGGCTGTTGCGCGCGGCGCTGTTTGTACTGGCGCTGTTGATCGCGCTCTCGGCAGTGGGCATTGACTTGACGGTGCTGTCGGTGTTCGGCGGAGCGCTGGGCGTGGGGCTAGGCTTAGGCTTGCAGAAGATCGCAGCGAACTACGTGAGCGGTTTTGCGATGCTGATGGAGCGCAGTTTTCGCGTGGGCGACAGCGTGAAGATCGACGGCTTCGAGGGGCAGATCACAAACATTCACGCGCGCTATTCCGTCGTGCGCGCGGCCAACGGGCGTGAGTCGGTGGTGCCCAACGAAATGTTCATCGTTAATCGCGTCGAGAATTTGTCGCTCGAAAACAAACGCGTGGCGTTCACCACGAAATTGCAGATTGATTACGCGAGCGATGTTGAAAAAGCGCGCGCGTTGATCGTCGAAGCCGCCTCCGCGGAACCACGCGTGTTGAAAGACCCGGCACCGAACGCAATGCTCACGGACTTCGCGCCCGACGGGTTAGAAATTACGCTGGCCTACTGGATCGCCGACCCCGAAAACGGCATCAACAATGTTCGTTCCGACATCAACCTCGCCATCTGGCGCGCGTTTCAGGCGAACGGCATTCGCGTGCCCTTCCCACAGCGCGTGGTGCATGTGGTGAACGCGCCCGACGGCGCGCGCCAATAAGACGGCGTTACGGGACGATAGACATGCCGCACTGCGACACGAGGTAGTCGCGGATCGCGGGCCAGGTGGTGCGGGTGGCGTGGCTAGCGAAGGTGATGCCGCCGATGACGGCGTTGCCGGTAAGTCCAAGCATCACTCGCGTAGCGATCAAACCGTCCGTGGTGGCGACCATTTGATTGTCGCCATCAATATCCATCGAGCAATTGCGAGCATCGAACGGGCCGCCTTCGTAGCGCGCGAGACAGAGCTCGTTTTTGCCGCCGTTGTAGCACTGCCCAGCGGCGACGATTTTTCCGTCGGGCTGCAACGCGAGAGAGAAGGCGCTGTCGCTGTCCGACCCGATGGCGGTGATGACTTTGCCAGCGCCGTTGAAGCTTGGGTCGAGCGCGCCACTGGGTAGGTAGCGTGCGAGGCAGAAGTCGTTGTCGCTGCCGTTCCAGCAGGATCCGGCGGCGACGATCTTGCCGTCGGGTTGTAGCGTGAGGGCGGCGGCGGTGTTGTTGCCTGAAGCGATCGGGCTGATGACTGTGCCCGTGGTGTTAAAGCTTGTGTCGAGCGCGCCACTCGGTAGGTAGCGTGCGAGGCAGAAGTCGTTGCCGCTACCGTTCCAGCAGGATCCGGAGGCAACGATTTTGCCGTCGGGCTGTAGCGCGAGGGCGGTCGCGATGTTGTTGCGTGAAACGATGGGGCTGATGACCGTGCCGGTAGTGTTAAAGCTTGTGTCGAGCGCGCCACTCGGTAGGTAACGCGCGAGGCAGAAGTCGTTGTTGGCGCCGTTCCAGCAGGCCCCGGCGGCGACGATCTTGCCGTCGAGTTGTAGCGCGAGGGCGTAGGCGTTGTCGTCGCCCGACCCGATGGCGGTGATGACTTTGCCGGTCGTGTTGAAGCTCGCATCGAGTGCGCCGCTCGGTAAGTAGCGCGCGAGGCAGAAGTCGCCGTTGCTGCCGTTGGAGCAGGCCCCGGCGACGACGATCTTGCCGTCGGTTTGTAGCGCGACGGCGTTGGCGTTGTC
>JAKPSO010000885.1 GCA_029571495.1 Pseudomonadota bacterium | reverse complement strand
TCCTGCCAGATCCAATGCGTGTCGATGGCGGTGATCTTGCCCGGCGCGGCCGCCGCGACATGGGTGAACATGGCGAGCGAAATGTCGAAATGGTTGTTGGAATGCGAGCCCCAGGTCAGGCCCCATTCGTGGCAGAGCTGCGCGACGCGCACCGAGCCCTGCAACGTCCAGAAATGCGGATCGGCGAGCGGAATGTCGACCGAGCGCAGACGGATCGCATGGCCCATCTGGCGCCAATCGGTCGCGATCATGTTGGTCGCTGTCGGCAGGCCCGTCGCCTGACGGAACTCGGCCATGATCTCGCGCCCGGAATAGCCCTCTTCCGCGCCGCACGGATCTTCGGCGTAAGCCACGACGCCGCGCATATCGCGCATCAAGCGCACAGCGTCTTTCAGGAGCCAGCCACCATTCGGATCGAGCGTCACGCGCGCCTTCGGAAAACGCTCATGCAGCGCCGTGACCGCTTCGATTTCAGCTTCGCCCGCAAGCACGCCGCCCTTAAGCTTGAAGTCGTCAAATCCGTAGCGCTCGCGAGCGAGCTCCGCTTGTCGCACGATGGATTCCGGTGTCATCGCCTTCTCATTGCGATTCCTAAACCATGCGTTGTCCGAACGCGATTCATCGCGATACGACAGGTTCGTCCGCGTACGATCACCGACGAAAAACAGGTAGCCGAGCATCTCTACGGAATCGCGCTGCTGCCCTTCGCCAAGCAGTGCCGCGACGGGGAGGTTCAGGTACTGACCGAGCAAATCCAACATCGCAGATTCCACGGCGGTGACCGCGTGAATCGTCGTGCGCAAGTCAAACGTCTGCATTCCGCGGCCACCGGCGTCGCGATCAGCAAATCGCGCACGCATGGTGCCGAGTACCGACTGCACATTGCCAATGCTCTGGCCGACAACCAACGTGGTTGCGTCCTCCAGCGTCTTTCGAATTTTCTCGCCACCCGGTACTTCGCCGACGCCGGTACGGCCACTGCTGTCGGTGAGAATGACGACATTGCGCGTGAAATACGGGCCATGCGCACCGCTGAGGTTAAGCAGCATGCTGTCCTGTCCGGCGACGGGGATCACGCGCAGTGCGGTAACGGTGGGCGTTGAAGATATGGCCATTGCGAGGTCTACGATGTTGCTTGAAAAAGTGGTCTAACGACTAGTCGGCAGTAATCTTGCCTACTTCGATCACTTTCTTCCAGCGCGCAAATTCGCTCGCCTGAAATGCCGTGAATTGCTCGGGCGTGTTGCCCACGATTTCAAACCCAAGGTCGAGCAGCTTGGCCTTCACGGCCGGATCGTTCAATCCTGCAACCAACGCCTGATGGAGCTTCGCCTTAATGTCGGCTGGCAAACCTTTAGGCGCAGCGAACGCTTGCCAGGAATAGACGGTGACGCCCTTAATTCCCAGCTCTTCCATCGTCGGCACGTCGGGCAACAGTGGCGAGCGCTTCGCGCTAGTGATCGCGAGCGCGCGCAACTTTCCGGCCTTGATGTTCGGAAGTCCCGTGTTGATGTTCATAAAGGTGGCGTCGACCTGACCACCGAGCAAATCAGACATGGCTGGGCCGCCGCCTTTGTAAGGCACGTGCACGCCGGACGTCCCCGTTTGTTGCCAAAACAACTCGGCGGTGAGGTGGTCGCTGGTGCCATTGCCCGACGACGCGAACGTCATTTTGTTTGGGTTCGACTTGTGAAACGCGAGCACGTCGGCAAAAGACTTGTGCGGCGAATTAGCAGGTACGGCCAGCACGTTTGGCGCTTGCACCGCGACTGTTAAGTAGTCGAAGTCTTT
>JAKPSO010000865.1 GCA_029571495.1 Pseudomonadota bacterium | reverse complement strand
GGCGACTCCATTGAGCGGCATTTCATGGACACGATCGAAGGCGGCAAATGGCTGCCCGATCAGGATCTTGCGTGGACGCTGGTGACCAAAGCGGTGGAGCGCATTCACGAGCTTGAGAACGAGCTGGGTTGTTTTTTCGATCGCAATCCCGACGGAACGGTTCACCAAAAAGCGTTTGCCGGACAGACCTTCGATCGTACGGTACACAAGGGAGATCAAACCGGCATCGAAATTATCAATCGGTTGGCGGAGCAGGTTTGGGCGCGAAAGATTGAGCGCATGGAGGAGCATCGCGCCGTGGCGCTCATTCCCAACACGTCGGGCGGTGCGCTCGCTGGCGTCTTGATGATCGATGTGCGCACGGGCGAGTATGTTTTTGTACAAGCCAAGGCCGTACTGCTTGCGACGGGCGGCGGCCCCACCATGTACAAATTTCACACGCCTAGCGGCGACAAGAGCTGCGATGGTTTGTCGATGGCACTCGATGCTGGGCTTGCACTGCGCGACATGGAAATGGTGCAGTTTCATCCCACGGGACTCCTCGCCGGAACCGGCACGCGGATGACCGGCACGGTGCTTGAAGAAGGGCTTCGCGGGTCGGGTGGATACCTGCTGAATGGTGCTGGTGAGCGCTTTATGCACGCGTATGACTCGCGTGGTGAGCGCGCCACCCGCGACATCGTTTCGCGCAGCATTTTTTCGGAAATGCGCGCTGGACGTACGAGTCCAAACGGCGGCGTTTACATCGAGATGAAACACTTAGGCGTTGAGAACGTTCACAAGAGTTTCAAGGGCATGGTCGATCGTTGTGCCGACTGCGGATTTGATCTTGCCGGTGGCCGCGTCGAAGTCGTCCCGACAGCGCATTACATGATGGGCGGCGTGGTGTTCGACGGCGATTGCAAAACCTCGTTGCCGGGTCTTTTCGCGGCTGGCGAAGATACCGGCGGCGTACACGGTGCGAACCGCCTGGGCGGTAACGGCGTCGCGAACTCAACCGTCTACGGCGGCATCGCCGGTGACGCGATGGCGACGTGGGTACGCACGGATGGGCACTGGCACACGCCAGATGAGACATTGATCCAGCGACAAGTCGCCGCGCACGAGGCACCGTTCCACCGCGCGCATGGAAGCACGGATCCACTGCGCGAAGCGCTCTACAACGTGATGTGGGAGCATGCGGGCATTCTTCGCACCGCAAGCGGCCTGCAACGCGCCCAATCCGAGTTGCGTGCGCTTGACGAAGAGCTTGACCGCGTCGGTGTAGCCGATGGCGATCGGGCGTTCAATCTGAGTTGGCACGACTGGCTCAACCTTAGAAGTTTGATCCGAGTCAGTCATGCCATCACCACAGCGGCGTTGGCTCGGGAGGATTCGCGAGGCGCTCACTACCGCGAGGATTTCCCACTGACAGGTGCACTGGAGAGTTCACGTTATACGGTCGTTCGCAAGCTCGGAGAAGCGCTCGAGCTGACCGAGCAGCCCGTCGTGTTCACGCGCGTACGCCCAGGTGAAAGCCTGATCAACTAATTTCACTCGACCGCGCGCGAGTTCGAACACTTTTCGAGAGTACAACTCATGACCACACGGCAAAATCGTGGCGCTGACGCGCTGATTCATTCGCTCAAAAGCGCGGGGGTCAAGCGTATCTTCACGCTGTCCGGCAATCACATCATGCCGGTGTTCGATGCCGCGTTGGATGCGGGCATTGACCTAATCCACACCCGACATGAGGCGGCGGCGGTGCACATGGCAGACGCCTACGCGCGGATCACTGGGCAACCGGGCATTGCCTTGGTCACAGGCGGGCCCGGCCACGCGAACGCAGTGTCCGCGTTGTACACCGCACAAATGGCCGAATCTCCCGTGATATTGCTGTCAGGTCACGCGCCGAATAATCAACTCGGGATGGGGGCATTTCAGGAGATGCGACAAGCCGAGATGGCGGCGCCCGTAACCAAGCAGTCATGGACAAGCGCAAGCGCCGACGCACTCGCCACCGACGCGGCGAAGGCCATCGCGACCGCAGGCGCCGGTCGGCCAGGCCCGGTTCACCTCAGCCTTCCGACCGACACGCTGGAGCAAACTGTGTCCGACGCGAACGTCGGTACCAATGAAGCCGCATTCAACCCAGTTTCGATGCCGCTGTCCGCATCGGACGCAAAGGCGTTTCTCGCAAAGCTCGCGGGCGCCAAGCGGCCGTTGATCCTTGCGGGTCCTGCTAGCTTGACGCGTGCGCAGCGTCGATCGCTGGCGGCGCTCGAGGCTGCAACAGGCGTGCCGGTCGTCGGTATGGAGAGTCCGCGCGGCATCGGCGATCCAAGTCTTGGTGCGTTCGCACAAATGCTGGCGCAAAGCGACTGCGTGTTGCTACTCGGCAAGCGCCTTGACTTCACGCTCAAGTTTGGCGCGAGCCCGGCGTTCACGAACGACTCCGAGTTTCTACAAATTGATGCCGAGCATGCTGAGTTGGATCGTTCGCGGAGGGCCGTTGGCGCGCGCCTTGTTGCGACGGCCATTGCGGATTCACCTTCAGCAATTCAAGCGTTGATCGACGCTAGCGCCGCAACCGTTGCTTCGGGGCGCGCGTGGGGCGACGACGTGCGCGCTGCCATCGCGTATCGGCCAGAAGCGTGGAAGTCCGCGAGTTCATCGCTTCCAGATCGGCTGCATCCGGTGCAAGCGCTTAGGCCGTTGCAGGCGTTGCTAGACAGTCATCCCGACGCGGTGTTCATCTCCGACGGCGGCGAAATCGGTCAGTGGGCACAGGCATGCCTGACTGCGACGCATCGTGTAATTAACGGAGTTGCCGGTGCGATTGGCAGCGCAATACCGTTCGCACTCGGCGCTCGCGCGGCCTTACCGGACGCACCTATTGTCGCCGTGATGGGCGACGGCACCTTCGGATTTCACTGTGCCGAGATGGATACCGCGGTGCGCTATGGCCTCTCATTTCTGGCGGTGGTTGGCAATGACGCGCGCTGGAATGCGGAGTATCAAATTCAACTGCGCGACTACGGTCGCGACCGCTTAGTCGGCTGTGAGTTGTTGCCGACGCGATACGATCAGGTCACCGCTGCGTTTGGCGGCCATGGTGAGTACATTACCTCGGCGGACGCTCTCATTCCAGCAGCGGCACGTTTGCTCGCCGCGGCGAAGCCAGCGTGCCTCAACGTGATGATTGAGGGCCTAGCAGCCCCCAATATCAGAAGGTAGCCGCACTACCTCAACTTAACTGCCGCACAATGGTGTCAAACACTGCGGCGATGCGCGTTGCAACGCCTTGCGCGGCGTGGCCACCCGCGCGCAATGCGTTGAGCGCCGAGTCCGCCATCGACAGCAAACTGCGCAACACCGCTTGGTAACGCATCGCGACTGAGCCGATAATCGGCAGGCCAACCAGCGGCTGCAACGCATTCACCAAATTCGAAACCGCATTGGCTAGCACCTCGCGAATGCGATCAGTGACAAATCCCGCTGGATCTTGCCCTGCGGCGACCGCGTTGCGGGTGATACCGCGCAAGCGCGACGCCAGCGAGTTAACTGCGCTGTTTATTGGCCCCGCAACCCGGTCGTAGACGATTTGCGGGACGTAGTCCGAATCGATCCAGGACAGCAACTGTGCCGCCACGCGTTGGAAACCGGAAATAACCGCCTCAATGACTACGTTGAACGCAGACAGATCAACGAAACCCGGCGGCGCGTTTCCACCGGGCGGTGCCGGGGCTACACCGGGCGGCGCCGGAAAGCCACCGCCACCACCACCCGCGCCGCCGCCTCCGCCGCCAGGCGTCGCGCCTAACCCCAACGCGGCCGACGTCTGCGGGCCAACGATTGCGTCAACCGTAAGGCCACGTCGTTGTTGGAACGCGCGCACGGCCTGCGCCGTTTTCATGCCGAACATGCCGTCGACTTTGAGATTCGGCGGCGGCGAAACCATTGCATTGAGCTTCGATTGAAGCGTTGAAACGCGTGGACCGTTGCTGCCCATTTGCAGCGATCCGGAACTATTGTTTTGGGCGGCAAAACTGGGCATCAGGTGCTCTGTCAAATCATGAGTGGTTACCGAGACAGACGTAAACTCGCCCAATATGCCGACGCGAACACGCGCTCTTAAACGAGATTAGTTGAAGCCCTTCGAGTCCATCTGCTTGTCGACACCGCTGAATTTGCCGCTCACTGCGATTTTTTTCTTTGACGTTGCCTCAACGAGTTCCACCGAGAACTCACCCTCGATCGCCTTACCCGACACCTTCGTGAAATTCACGTAGCCCTTGTCGCCTGCGGCACCTTTGGATTCGTATTCGCCTTCGTTTTTTATCTTCGCGTAGTCTGGGCTCATCATGCTGCGCGCCGCCTTGGTGAAGCTCACGCGGCACTTGCTTTGCTCCATGCCTGTGGTCAAGAAGCGTTCTGGCTTTTTCGGTTTGGGGCACACAATCGAGATGTTGTCTGAGTAGCCCTTGGGTGTTGGGTATCCGCTAAATCCTTTGGTGATGGCGGTAATTGTTACCGTGCCCGTGCTGCTGCCAAGTGCCACCGGAATGACGTTAATACCATCGTTATCCGACTCCCATGCCTTGCCATCTACCGTTGCGGTGAACGTTTGCTGGGCTTGCGCGCCGCTAGCGAATGCAACGCCAAGCGTTGCAACGATGGTGGCAAACATATAAGACGTCCGCGTGTTTCGCTTCTGGGCCTGACTGAATTTCATTTTGATCCTTTGATAAGAAATAGCGGAGAAGGGTGTGGTCGCAAAACAGTTAGTTCAATGCCATTTTGCAGCGATTAACCAAAAAAGCACGAATTGCGTCGGGATCGGTGCGAGTTGCGCCCGCACCGGTGGCGTTTTGAGTGAGCGCAGTACCTTTGAGCCCAAGCATCGCGCGCGCGAGCAACACGCCGTCTGTGGTGGCGGACACTTTTCCATCGCCGTCAACATCGATCGTGCACGCGCCACCCGCTGAGGCCAAATTTTGCAAGCGACCGATGTAAATGGTGCCACTACTGTCCACATAGCTTGAGCGCCCGCTGAGCAACACGCGGCCCGCGTCATCGATCAAAATGTTTTCGTAGGCGGAGTCGTACAAGGCATTGGTTGTCCCGCCCCACGTAGCGCGCGTCGTGCCGTCGCTGTGCCGTACCGTGACTCGTTTGACAAACGGGCCGGCGGCATCGCCGGAGCCGTGGGACACGACAGTCGTATAAATTTCTTGATCGGCTGAGAGTGCGAAACCCAATGCACCCAGATGAAATTGTTGACCGACCACGTCCCCGAACAGTCTGCCGGGCTGTGCGCCAGCGGGATTAAAGGTGCTGTCGAAGCTCGATGTTCCAAGTGGGTTGTAAATGAGGCGCGCAAAAATAGGGCGGTCGTCGTAGAAGTTCGCGGAGTTTTTGTTGTAACCCGCGATCAATAGCGTCCCATCGTTGCCGCGCAGCACCTGCGTGGGGTAATCGTCATAATCGGTGACGAAGAAAGCAGCCCGGCCCGCGGCATGCGTGCCGTCAGGATTCACACTTCCGTAGCAGCCGTAGGAATACACCGTGGCGGAGGGCTTGTTTTTGCATGGGCCTACATAAAACACGCGCCCGTCGGCAAGATATTCAAGATCGGCGACGAACTCTGCGCGCTCGCTGCCAATTTGCGGGATCAAGACATAGTGCGACGCCGATCCGGTGAAAGCGGTGTCGGGCGTGAGGCTGGCGGTCAGCGCAAGGATGCACATGTCCATATTGCCAGCGGCAGGGCCTCGCGGGCAACCGGCGCCAACGCGAATCTTGCCGTCACTGGCCACTCGAACGCGACCGACTTTTACGTGCGCAAACGCGAATGTAGTAGCCCCGTTATAGCTCACGTCGAACGCACCGTTTTGCGTGAATCGGGCGACGCAAAAGGTTCGGTTTACCGCGCCCGTCGGCACGCATTCCCCGGCCACGACCAACGCCTGATCGCGCGGATCGATCGCAATTCCCGTGACACTACTTAGATTGATGTTGACGAGATTTGGCCCAAACGCGACGCCAAAGGTGGCGTCTTGCGATCCGTCTGAGTTGAATCTCGACAGGCAAAAGCCAACGCTCGAAGGCTGGCGACATTTACCAGCAACGACCAGTTTTTGATCCGCAGTAAGCACCGACGCGGTCGTTGAAGGTGGCGAAAAATCCCCAGCGTTCACCGTACCCATGAGAACGGTGGTTTTTCCGTCAGCAGAGTACGAAAGGTCGTAGTCGCCGGGCAGCGCGTGTGCGCTGAATACGCACAGGAATGTTGCCAAGGTCAACCCGGCGAGCCGTGCGGCGCGGCCCAAGCGCGGCGTTGCCTGCAATGCACATAAGGTGAAATTGCGCTTCATCTGGAAGTCCTTTGTTAGGGGGTAATGGCTAAGACGTAACGGCGCATAATCCCCGACATGTTCTCGACTACGCCAGACCAAGCTGGCTCGGTATTTCGGGGCAAAACCAGCGCAGCCGCGGGTCGACGATCCGCCGAGTTTTCACCGCCGCGCTCGAACGCAGCGGACACGCATGTCAGAAAATGAACAGAATCTGCTGCGCTTACAAACTGGTCAGATGTGGCACGCGCCACGAAGCTTTCGCCGCGCGTGCGCCGTTACGCAGGTATGCGCGATCCACGGCCTCCTGAGAATCACGAATCGTCTTCGCGTTTCCGGAAATTCGGGCCTCAACATACGCGATGAGCACTTTGAAATGCGGCGTCGCGCCACCCGCCCGCGTGAATGCCGCGCGGCTTTCCGTTAGAGACTTCGTGGCCGCGAGACGATCAAATTCAATTTCGTAGAGCGCACGTTGTAGCCAGAGTACTGCGTGGCGGGGCGTGTCCGTTTCTTTGACTTTTTCGTCGCGCTTAAACCGTGCATCAAGTAGCGCCACCGCTCGCTGCGGGTCGCCCGAGCGAAAGGCGACGGCAGCTTCCGCGCGCTTGACCTGCGGTGCAGCACGATCGGGCGCCGTCAGATTTGCATCAGCGAGATCGCGCTTCGCTTTGCTAAGCGCACCACTCGCGAGCGGGAGATCGTCCGCTCTGATTGCTGCATCGGCGGCAAGGCGATACAAGTACACGCGCTGGCTGTTGGCCTTTGGTAGCGCCGTTGCAATGGAGGCGATGTGCCCACGCAATGCTTCACGCGACGCGGGTATAGGCGCCTGATCAAACAAAAGCGCCGTCGCGACGGTGGCAAGTTCTGCCTCCACAATCTCGCTGGGTTCAACGCCCACTCTTTTTTTGATCGCCACCAATCGCTCTTGTTGTCTCTGAATGCAGAGCGCCGCGTTGCCCGTTTCACACGCGCTCGACACCAACAGTTCGGCCGATTTAAGGGAAATCATGTTGTTCGCGCCTAGCAATCGGGAGCCCGCGTCGGCAATGCGCTGAAGCCGCGATTCGGCACCCTCGTAGCGTCCGATACGCAACCGAATTTCCTCCAAATTGTTGCGCATGATGAGCACGTTGCGCATCGCCGCGCCGTCGGTACTGGAGACCGCATCGAACGTGCTCTCAACTGCGGCAAGCACCTTTTCGGCCTCCTGCCAGCGGCTTTGGCGCGTGTACAAAACGGTTAAATCGTTCGCTTGTTCTAGCCGATGTTCAGTTTTGTTAGGCTCCAGCTGCAACAGCAAGGCGTAACCCTGCTCATAGTTCGCCACCGCGTCGTCGTAGCGTCCCTGCTCGGCCAACACACCGCCGATCCCAATGATGAGTTTCGCGTGCTCAGCGCTCTTTTCGCCGTAGTGCGCCACGAGCTTGGGTTTGAGCGTCGCGTAAAGCGCGAGCGCCTCTTCGTAGCGGCGCAATCGATACAACAACCAGCCTTGTTGGCGGAGAGTGTCCACTTGCAATTCAACGTTCGGCGGTTGCACCAAATCCAGTAGCGCCTGCAAACGCTGTGACTGCGCGAGCGCTACCGTGTCGCGGTTGAGTGCGTCGTTGGTGTCGAGCATGCGCTTCAACAAAATGGCGTGCGTCTTTGGATCGTCCTTGAATTCCGTCGCGAGGTCTTTTTCTGATTTCTCCAGCAACGCGAGCACGGACGGCCATTCGCCGCCGTGCTTGTCGGGGCTCGCACTGCCGATCAGCTCACCGAGATAGTCTGCGACTTTGTTGGCTCGCGCGGCCTCTTCTTTGGCGAGCGCTGCGGCGGCGATAGCTTCGCTGCGTTGCCACAAACTCACACCTAGCCCGGCGAAGACGGCGGTGACCGCAACACCAGCGAGCGTTGCAAGCTTCCAATTTCGGCGCAGCCACAAACGCGCGCGGTAGCTGCGATCCTCCGCGAGAATTGAGATGGGCGTTCGCGCAAGCCACGCGTCGAGATCGTTGGCGAACGCGGTCGCGGTGGCGTAGCGCTCGCTGGGCGATTTGCGCAGCGCTTTCGCGATGATGGCGTCGGTCACCGCGCGTGGAGGCCGCGTTCGTTGGCGGCGCAATCTCATCAGGACTTTGTTCCGTCGGAGGAACAGCAGTCGATGCACGCGGCGCTTCGGTGTGCACCACCGCGTGCTCAAGCGCCGTGCGATTGGCGGTGCCTGCAAAAACCCGATGTCCAGTCACGAGGTGAAACAACATCGCACCTAACGAATACACATCACTCGCGGCCACCGTCGATTCGCCCACTATTTGCTCTGGCGCGGCGTATTCCAACGTAAGCCCTCGGCCGGTGAGCTGGGTGAGATTGGGCGCTGTTTCTTCGGCGCTCGATTCGTCTAGCGCGGCCGCGATACCGAAATCCAGAAGCTTTACGGTCCCCGCCGCGGTGACCATGACATTTGATGGTTTCAGATCGCGGTGCAAGACGAGTTGGCTGTGCGCGTGCTCGACGGCGCGTGCGATGTCACGCAACAGGCGCACGCGGCGCTCAAGCGTTGGCGCGTGCGTGTTGGCGTAGCTCAGCAGCGATTCGCCCTCAATCAACTCAAGCACGATGAAGGCTTGATCGTTTGCGACACCGGCATCGAGTAGGCGCGCGATGTTTGGGTGATTGAGTCGCGCGAGTACGCTACGCTCGCGGGCAAACCGCGCAGCGAGACGCCGTGCGGGTAAGTCGCCGCGCAGGAGCTTGATCGCGGCACTGCCTTGAAACAGTCCGTCACTGCGCGCCGCGCGCCACACTTCGCCCATGCCGCCGCTGCCAATTTTCGCTGTGAGCGTCCAAGCACCGAAGTGGCTGCCCGTGGCATCGACGGGTCCGCCGTCTTCGCCCTCGCGCGCCAGCACTTCCCCCAACAAAGTCGCAAACGGTACACCCGAGGCGCCGGGCTGCGCGGCCGCTACTGGATCGACGCCAACGCTCATCGCGTCCGCCGAGAAAAAGCGGTCGATCTCAGCGCCCAGCTCGGCGTCCGACGCTTTGATGTTTGCAATGAATGCGATACGCGCGGCAGCGTCAAGTTCGTACGCTTCGTCCAATAGCGCAGAAACACGTGCCCATGCAGCGGGGCGAACCTTAAACGGTGTACTCATTCATCCAAAGACGCAAACAACGGCGAAGCCCGACATAGCGCAGAGCGCTTATGCCGCGTCCGGCGGTGCGGTGCCGAGCGCCTGGGACAACAGCACCCGCGCCTTGGCGATTTCGCGATTGATAGTGCGTTCGGTCACGCCAAGTTCGGTGGCGATTTCGGCGCAAGTCAGCCCAGAGAACAAATGCATCTCGACGATTTGGTACAT
>JAKPSO010000858.1 GCA_029571495.1 Pseudomonadota bacterium | reverse complement strand
ATCAGCGTTAGCCTTTACCGCCGGGCAACTTGATCGGCGGCAGTCCGCTCTTGGTCGTCGTTGCGCCCGTACTTGGCACTTTGTCGGCCTTCGGTTTTTTCTTTTCTTTGTTGCCGCGAATTTGACCTTTGGCCATGATGCTGTCCTTTGCGCATGTCGCCTTGTGGGCCGCGCGTGAGTTGAGGTGTTCTTTGCTTTTAGCACCTTGCGTAATTGCACGTTGAGCAATATCGGGTACTTCGCGTTGGCGCGCATCCCGCATGCTCCTCCCCCGCTCGCCGGGGGAGGTTGGGAGGGGGTAAGGGGGCGGCTTGAAGCGTAGTCGTCGCCGCTTTCGTGAGGTACATACCCCACCCCGCCCCTCCCCGGCAAACGGGGAGGGAGTCGCCTTCGCCCATTGCCCCGATAATTAAGCCAATCTATTGTTTGGTTTGTCTCTGTGCCGTCTCCGCTCACCGCGCTTCAAGTCCTCAACACTACGTTCGGTTACTCGTCGTTTCGCGGTCCACAGGCCGACATCATCGCGCATGTCGAAGCGGGCAACGACGCGCTGGTGCTCATGCCCACGGGCGGAGGGAAATCGCTGTGCTATCAAATTCCGGCGTTAACGCGCAGCGGCGTTGGCATCGTCATTTCGCCGCTGATTGCCCTGATGCAAGATCAAGTCGACGCGCTACACGAGCTTGGCGTTGCCGCGTCGTTTCTGAATTCGTCGCTCTCGGGGCAGCAAGCCAACGAGACCGAGCGTCGTTTGCGCGATGGCGAAATCAAGCTTTTGTACGTTGCGCCGGAGCGATTGTTGACCGAGCGCTTTCTTGAATTGCTTGACGAGTTGCGCGACAACAATCAGCTCGCGTTGTTTGCAATCGACGAAGCGCACTGCGTGTCGCAATGGGGCCACGATTTCCGCTCGGATTATCTTGAGCTCGCCGTACTGTCCGAGCGCTTCCCTGGCGTACCGCGCGTTGCACTTACCGCGACGGCAGATGCCCTCACGCGCACCGAAATTCGCCTGCGTTTGCACATGCAAGACGCGCGCGAGTTCGTGTCGAGCTTTGATCGCCCGAACATTCGCTACCTCATCACCGAGCGCGTGGACGAGCGTGAGCAACTGCGCGCGTTCCTTCGCGAGCACGCGGGCGAGTCGGGCATCGTCTATTGCCTTTCGCGCAAAAAAGTCGACGCCACCGCCGAATGGCTCAACGCTGAGATGACCAAAGCGCTGCCGTACCACGCGGGCATGGATCAAGACGTTCGACGCCGAAATCAGTCGCGCTTCTTGCGCGAAGAGGGCATCGTGATGGTCGCCACGATTGCGTTCGGCATGGGCATCGACAAGCCCGACGTGCGCTTCGTCGTGCACCTCGATTTGCCGAAGAGCGTCGAAGGCTATTACCAAGAAACCGGCCGCGCCGGACGCGACGGCGACGACTCTGAAGCGATGATGATTTACGGCCTCGCCGACGTGGTGCAGCAGCGGCGTTTCATCGAACAATCTGACGCCAACGACGACTTCAAACGAGCAGGTCGAACCAAGCTCGACGCGCTGCTCGGACTCTGCGAAACCACCGCCTGTCGTCGCGGGCGATTGCTCTCGTACTTCGGCGAGTTGCAGCCCGAAGGATACGCCTGCGGCAACTGTGACACGTGCTTAAGTCCGCCACAAACTTGGGACGCGACAGAGCTGGTGCGCATGGCGCTCTCCGCGATTTATCGCACGGGCCAGCGCTATGGCGCGACGTACGTCATCGAAGTGTTGCAAGGCAAAAACACCACGCAAATTCAGCAGCGCGGACACGACCAATCGCCCGTGCACGGCATTGGCAAAGACCACGATGACGCGACGTGGCGCAACGTTTTCCGGCAGATCGTCACCCACGGCTGGGCCGAAATTGACGTCACCGCCTACGGCGCGCTGCATCTGACCCCCGCCGCCCGCCCCGTGCTACGCGGTGAAGTGCCCGCGATGCTGCGCAAACAACTCGCTGTCACGGCAAGCGCAAAAGCCGCCAAAGCCAAGCGCGGGGCAAAAGGCAAAGTAGGCAAAGACGGCAAACCCGAAGCCGAACTCACCGCCGCCGACGAAGCACTCTACGACGCGCTAAAAGCCTGGCGACTAGACACCGCCAGAGACGAAAACGTCCCTGCGTTCGTGATCCTGCACGACAGCGTGCTACGACAAATCGCAAGATCGCGACCGAAAAACAAAGACGCGCTTTCGCGGATTAGTGGGATCGGCGAGAGTAAGTTGGCGCGGTTTGGCGACGCGATTGTGGAGGTGGTTGACGGTGCGTAGGCCGATGATCTTCATATTGATGCGTACGACCCCCGCTGTCGGGGGCTTTCTGAACGGAGCCAGTCTTGAAGATTGAGCGTCAGACTGAAATTCTTTACGACAAATCGCACGCGGGAGTTCTCGTCCCCTCAGGTAGTACGTCGGAATTGACTGCGTCTAGTTCGCACGGGTACTTGGAAAGCAAAGAGCTTGCCCTGGCATTGATTGAGCAATTTCGGCGAAATAGCGTCAAGTTGCATTCGGCTAGCGACATCATGCGCCTCGCGACAAAAGCGATCGCTCTCTCGGATGCGCTATTTTGTGACCCGGTAGCAACGTGCACTGACTTGGATAGATTTGAGGTGTTGCAATTGCGGCGAATCGCCTCTGCCACCGTTTCGATCAGCGGTTCGCCCCGCGTTTCAGAATATTTACGCGACCTCCGTAACGGATCGCTGGATTTACTTGAACGCAAGCAGTCGAAGGCAAAGGACACTCTTTGGGAGCTTGAACTGCAAGCGCTGTTACGGGGCTGGGGTATGAGTGTCGAATTGGGGGAACCGGATCTGATTTTGTGTTTTGCGAGCGCTCGTGTCGGCGTTTCATGCAAGAAAATTTATTCCGTTGAAAACGTTGAGAAGGTGCTTTCGAGAGCAGTGAAGCAGATTGCGGCCACGTGCGATTTCGGAATAGTTGCGATCAACTTGGACGACCTGATTCCATCGCGACAGATACTGCGTGCTGAGTCAACGAAAGCCATGGCGAACGTTCTGGCGACGTGCAACGCCGAGTTTGTTCAAGCGCACGAGCGACACTTGAGAAAGTACTTGGAACCCGGGCGCGCAATCTGCGCGCTTATCTCTACCGCCGCTTTAGTGGATATCCCGAATGAATCACCGCGCTATCTAAATGCGCGCCAATCGTTCGTATGGACGATTCCGGGGTTGCCTGTCGAAGCGGCTCACTTCGTGCGCCGGTTCCGCGACGCGATCAATGGCGTGGGCTGAGCTAGTTTAGTTCTGATGTACACGGACGAAAGTGCCGGCAATCCTCGCGTCCACGTCGATGAGCACGCGCTACAAACACGAAAACGGCGGGCCGCTGTTGGTTCGCATTGCATCGTTGCTCAAGTTGACGACAGGCACGTCGACGCCGCTCCATTTTTTGTACAGATCAGCGATCGCTTGCGCATCCTTGCGATTGCCATCGGAAGCGCTGGCGCAGCCGGTCAGGTAGTAAACCGCAGTCAAATATCGCTTGCTAGCCAGCGCGCTGGTTGAATACGTTTCCCAATTGAAAAGAACGAATTCATTGACTGGCCATGTGGTCTTGCTGAGATCGATTGTTTTCCGGGCGCTGACCCACAAATCGAACTGCGGCTTCGATAAAGAGCAGATGAGCGAACCCGCATACGATGCATATTGGCCATTGTTCGCGGTTAGTAAATTTTGAAAATCACTGCTGTAAAGCGCAATGGTTTCGGTCGCGGGGCACGCGCCTTGAGCGTCCGTTTTATCGATGGAGGGGTTCTGCGATATGCCACACCCCATTTTGCTGCGGTTGCCGGTGTCGCCGTCGAGTGGGTACAT
>JAKPSO010000830.1 GCA_029571495.1 Pseudomonadota bacterium | reverse complement strand
CGCGAGCTCCACGGCGTCCGGCGCACCCTTCACGCCTAGGTCGATGTGGCGACCGTATTGCGGATGATCGACGCTTGGCAGGCTAAACACTTTCACACCCGCATGGTCGCGCTCGATGGTCTCCATGAGCGGTGTGAGTGTTGCCTCCATCGCGCCGAACACGATCACGGACTTCTCGATCCACGCGTCGCGCTGAAACAGATGCGAATATTTGGTGTCGAGCACCCATTCCATCATCGGCCACGCCATCACCGGAAAGCCCGGCACGAAGTGCACATCGCGCGAACTGAAACCCGCGATCTTGTTGTACGGGTTCGGGATGATCGTCGCGCCTTCCGGAAACACGCCCATGTTCAAGCGATGCACGTTGTCCGCACGGTCCGGGTCGTACGCCACGCCCTGCTCGCGCGCCACGTCCTGCATACGCTCGCGAATGAGCGCGGCCGCCTCGGGATGCAGCGCCAGCGGCACGCCCAGTGCCGCGGCCGCGCATTGCCGCGTGTGATCGTCCGGCGTCGCGCCAATGCCGCCCGTCGAGAACACCGCGTCGCCCGAAGCAAACGCCCTTGAGAGCGCCGCCGTGATCCGCGCCGGATCGTCGCCGACATATTCCGCCCACGCCAGCGGTAGCCCACGCGCCGCGAGCAACTCAATCACTTTGGAGAGATGCTTATCTTGCCGTTTGCCCGAGAGGATTTCGTCACCGACGATGATGACGCCGAAGTGCGTTTTTGATTGATCGTTCATGGGGTGAAGGATACCGAGCATCGCGGTGACGCCACGCGGTGTCCGACGAAAGCTGGACGCCGTCAACCATCAACCCGTCAACTACATCGCATCAGCCATATGACTCTAACGACCAACGGACGGCGTTTACAGCCACAAAATCCCATAAGTCGACTATCCAATCAGAAGGCAGTGAAATGACGGCTAGAAAGCCCTTAGCGCGTAAAAGTCGTTACTCGAGCCTGATTCGCACTGCGTCCGCGTTTGGGCGCACCAGCAACGCCGACCGCGCTGACGTACTTCACCCACTCAGAAATATCCTCAGCAAAACCTAAGAATTTGCCTAGACACCGCGTAAACTAACCCGCTTGCGGCTGCGCGGTTGGGCGGGCTGCGTCGTGGTTTTTCGGGGGATGAGATGGCTGTTCCGAGCAATTGGTGGCGTGGCGCGATTTTGGCGGCGGGTTTGACGGTCGCGGCTGTCGTTGCACCGAACTCCTTGGCCGCGAGCGATACGCAAAAGGCTGCGCCAGTCGCGGAGCAAATGCCGTACATCGTGGTGTTTGCGGAACCGCCGCTGGCGACGTACGCGACGAGTAAAGCGGGCCTTTTGGCGCTGCCGCGCATGACGACAGCGAGCGGTCGCTCACGGTTGAACGTGCAGAGCGCGCCGGCAACCAGTTATGTCGCGAATTTGCGCTCACAACAGTTGGCGTACGAGTCGCAGATGTCGGCGTTGGTCGGACGCACGGTGAGCGCAACGCACCGCATGCAGCACGCAATCAACGCGGTGGTGCTGGAGCTATCGGCTGACGAAGCGGCGCGCATTGCGACGCTCGCGGGCGTAAAGATTGTTGAGCAGTACCGCGAGTACCAACAAGACACCGACACCGGCCCGACGTTGATCGGTGCGCCGGCGCTGTGGAACGGCACCTATCCCGGCGCAACCGGTTCGCAAAAAGGCGAAGGCATGGTGATCGCGATGATCGACAGCGGGATTAACTTCGGCAGCCCGTCGTTCGCCGCAGTCGACCCGATCGATGGGTACACGCATGTGACTCCGCTCGGAGCGGGGACCTATCTGGGCTCTTGCCTGCCCGGTGGCGATGACGTGGGTCGTTGCAACGCAAAACTTATCGGCGGCTACGATTTTGTGTGCGGCGCGCCAGGCAATCAATGCAACGTCGCCACCATTCGCGAGGAACCGGGCTTCGGTGACACCAACGGGCACGGCACACACACGGCGTCGACCGTCGCGGGCAATCATCGCAACGTGTTGTTCAGCGGTTCACCGCGCTTGATCTCGGGCGTCGCGCCGCGCGCAAACATCATTGCGTACGACGTGTGCTACACGACGATCTCAACAGGTTTGGGTTCGTGCCCGAACACTTCGCTGGTCGCAGCGATCAACCAAACCGTGGTCGACGGCATCGTTGATGCGATCAATTACTCGATCAGCGGCGGTGCAGAGCCGTGGACCGAAACGACATCGCTCGCGTTCAAAGCTGCGGTGGCAGCGGGCATTTACGTTTCGACCTCTGCGGGCAATAGCGGACCGGCGGCGGCGACTGTTGGTCATCTTGAACCTTGGACCGCAGCCAACGCCGCCGCGCAGCATGGTCGCGGGCTGTTCGCCATCCAGTTGACCGTCACCGGCCCCTCGCCCGTGCCCGCGAACCTCGCGCCGATTTTTTTGAACGAAGGCACGGGCGGGGTCGCACTGAGTGCGACGATTCCTGCGACGACTCCGCTGCGTATCAGTGCGGGCATCAGCGGAACGAGCGACGGCTGTGCCGCGTACCCCGCGAACTCGTTTACGGGCGCGATTGCCGTGATTCGGCGCGGCACCTGCTCGTTCTCAATCAAAGTCAACAATGCATCGGCGGCAGGTGCAGTGGCGGTGATCATTGCCAACAACGCGGCGGGTGACTTGTTGCCGTCAGTGCCTGGCACAACGGTGCCGACATTTGCCGTGACGCAGGTTATCGGCGACGCGTTGCGTGACTTTGGGCAGGTTCATCCGACCACAACAACAGCGGAAATTTTGTTCCCCGCCGCGGCTAAAGCCAACACGGTGGATGCCCTCGGTTCATTCAGTTCGCGCGGGCCCGCAGGGCGCTTCGACCTCGTGAAACCCGACGTTACCGCGCCCGGTGTGGCGATCCTTGCAGCGGTGTCCGGCACCGCACTGACGGGTTCTGAGCAAGCCATCGCCCTCTACGACGGCACCTCGATGGCGTCGCCGCATCACGCGGGCACGGCGCTCTTGGTGCGACAGGCGCGCCCAACGTGGAGCGTGGCCGAAGTGAAGTCGGCAATCATGATGACGGCCAAGCCTTCGGTGCTGTTGGAGGACCAAACCACAGCGGCCAATGCGTTCGCTGCGGGCAGTGGTCGCATTCGCGCCGAACGCGCGGTGAACGCCGCGTTGGTGCTTGACGAGACCGACGCCAACTACACCGCGGCCAACCCAGCCATTGGTGGCGATCCAGCGACGCTAAACCTTCCGAGCATGGCGCGCGGCAGATGCTTTCCGTCGTGCAGCTTCACGCGCACGTTCCGCAACACGCGTGCAGCGGCCGTCACGTGGCAGGTGTCGAGCATCGGGCTCTTTGGCACCGTCACGCCGTCGAGCTTCACCATTGCCGCGAGCGCGACGCAAGCGGTTACGGTGACGATCAATGCCATCTCGCTGCCACGCGATGGCTCATGGAATTTCGGCACACTGGAACTAAAAGAAGTGTTGAGCCCCGGCGTCTTTAACGACGTCGCGACGCTAAATCTACCCGTCGCCGTGTCGGTGCCGCCGCCAGAGGTGTCGCTCCCCACATCGCTGTCGGCGTCGGTGCGAACGACGGGCGTCACCACGTTGGATGTGAATCTCTTTAACAGCGGCGGTTCGACGCTGACCTATGGTCTCACCACCTCGGGATTCGGAGTTTTTAATGTGTATCGCGCATTGAGCACCGGCGTGACCTCTGGCTTCCGCAACACGATCTATTCGGACCCTGCGACTGCTGGCGCCAACGCAGCGTTTGCTGCCGACAATTTCACGCTGACGCAGACCACGCGCCTGACAAAAATTACGACCGAGGGTTTCGTTGTCAGCGGCGCCGCGCTTGCAACTGCCGCGACGCAGATCGTGTGGAGCGTGTTCCCAGATGCCGCCGGGATGCCCGCCGGTGATCCGCACCGCACACCGGCCAGCGCGGTGTGGACGTATGCGGCTGCCCCCACGGCAACCGGCGTCACAGCCGTCGGAAGCGTCATCTCGCTGGATCTTGCTGCGGCTGGTCAAACGCCGAGTCTGCCTGCGGGCACCTACTGGCTCGTGGTGAACACGCGTGGCACGTTTGCGAATCGCTGGGCACACTACGGTTCGAACACAGGCGATGGTTCGTTCCGCTCACTCACGGTGTCGACGTCCAACGCCGGCACATGGACCTCCAACACGGCGTTTGCCGGACTGACCATGCAAGTCGATGGCGCAGTGCCCTGCGGTGCGCCGTGGTTCGGCCCGACCTTCCCCGCGTCGGGAAGCGTTCTGACGCTCGCGAATCAACGCATGTCAACCTTTATCAACGCGGGCTCACTGCCCGCAGCAACCTATCGCGGCAATATCTGCATCGGTAGCAACGCGCCAGCGACGCCAGTCGCGGCGGTGCCCGTGACGTTGACGGTGA
>JAKPSO010000961.1 GCA_029571495.1 Pseudomonadota bacterium | reverse complement strand
GAGACGAGCGGCTTCTTGTGTGCGACACAGGCGCGATTGATGGCGTGACGCGTGGCGAAATTGTCGGTGCAGTCAAGCACGATGTCAGCGGCGGCGACCTGCGCATTGAGTGCGTCGCCGGACAGACGGTCGTTGATCGCGATGACGTTGCACTCGGGGTTGACCTCTGCGAGCGTGTCGCGGCCCGAGAGCGCTTTGGGCTGACCGACCGCGCTATTGCGATGCAGGATTTGGCGTTGCAAATTGGTGAGATCGACGGTATCGCCATCGGCGAGCACGAGCCTGCCGACGCCGGCAGACGCCAGGTAGAGCGCGACGGGCGAGCCCAACCCGCCCGCCCCGACAATGAGCGCGCGCGCGGCGAGCAGGCGCTCCTGGCCGTCCACATCAATTTGCGGCAGCAGGATGTGGCGGCTATAGCGCAGAAGCTGGTTGTCGTTCATGAGAGGATGGGTGGAACGGTACGGCAGCGGCGATGTTATCGCCGTTTGGTCGGAATTGGCCGTGATCGCATCTCCTGCCAGCGGCTGCCTGACTATCATTACGTCAGCGGATGCTCACATTGCAAATTTCTCGAAACAAAGGACTCCTGTGGCGAACAGTTCATCACCTCAAAAGGCAACGTTTAACTGGGCGGACCCGCTGCTGCTTGATCAGCAGCTCAGCGAAGACGAGCGCATGATTCGCGACGCCGCGCAACAGTATTCGCAGGACAAATTGCTGCCGCGCATAGTCGATGCTTTCCGCAATGAACACACCGATCCCGCGATTTTTCGTGAGATGGGCGCACTCGGCCTGCTCGGCCCGACGATTCCCGAGCAATACGGCGGCGCCGGGCTCAACTACGTCGCCTACGGTCTTATCGCGCGTGAAGTGGAGCGCGTGGATTCAGGTTATCGCTCGATGATGAGCGTACAAAGTTCTTTGGTGATGGTGCCGATTTTCGAGTTTGGTTCCGAGGCGCAAAAGCAAAAGTACTTGCCGAAACTCGCGACCGGCGAGTGGATTGGATGCTTTGGTTTGACCGAACCCAATCACGGTTCCGACCCCGCAAGCATGATCACGCGCGCCAAGAGTGTGCCCGGCGGTTTCTCGCTTTCTGGAGCGAAGATGTGGATCTCGAATTCACCGTTTGCCGACGTGTTCGTCGTGTGGGCGAAGAACGACGATGGTCGCATTCGTGGCTTCATTTTGGAAAAGGGTATGAAGGGCTTGTCCGCTCCCGCGATTAAAGGCAAGGTAGGCCTGCGCGCGTCAACGACGGGCGAGATCGTGATGGACGATGTATTCGTGCCGGCAGAAAATGAATTGCCGAATGTCGAAGGGCTCAAAGGCCCGTTCACCTGCTTGAACAGCGCGCGCTATGGCATCGCTTGGGGCGCGCTGGGCGCGGCCGAAGATTGTTGGTTCCGCGCGCGGCAGTACGTGATGGATCGCAAACAATTCGGTCGTCCGCTCGCTGCGAATCAGCTTATCCAGAAAAAATTAGCGGACATGCAAACCGAAATTACCATGGGCTTGCAGGGTTGCTTGCGCCTAGGTCGCATGAAGGACGAGGGCACCGCGTCCGTCGAAATCACGAGCATCATGAAACGTAATAGTTGCGGCAAAGCGCTTGACGTCGCGCGCCTCGCACGCGACATGATGGGCGGCAACGGCATCAGTGACGAGTTCGGCGTCGCGCGCCACCTCGTGAACCTTGAAGTTGTGAACACCTACGAAGGCACGCACGACATTCACGCGCTGATCCTTGGCCGCGCGCAGACGGGGATTCAGGCGTTTTCTTGACATCGTATCTCGCGCTCCCGCCGCGGGTGCGCGAGACAACCACGGCCCAAATATTCGAAAAATGAAGCTCTACAACTACTTCCGCTCCTCCGCCGCATACCGCGTTCGTATCGCGTTGAATCTCAAGGGCATCGCCTACGATCCCGTCGCCGTGCATCTGGTGAAGCGCGAACACCGCGCGCCGGAATATTTGGCGTTGAATCCCGCGGGCTTAGTGCCTGCGCTGGCGACCGACGACGGCGCGGTGCTCACACAATCGCTCGCGATCATTGAATATCTGGAAGAAGCGCATCCGACGACGCCGCGAGTTTTGCCGAGTGAAGCGCTCGCGCGTGCGCATGTGCGTTCGCTCGCGCTTGCGCTTGCGTGCGACGTACATCCGCTGTGCAATGTTCGAGTGCTGAACTACTTGACCAATGAGCTGGCGGTCGCGCCATCGGCGAAAGATCAATGGATCGTTCACTGGATTAGCACGGGCCTCGACGCGTTTGAGAAGGCGCTGGCGCAGGCGGGGACGAGCGGCAAGTTTTGCTTCGGCGATACGCCGACGCTTGCGGACATCGCGCTCGTGCCACAGGTATTCTCAGCACGGCGCTTTAACGTGGACATGGGCGCGTATCCGTTGATCACGGCGATCGACGCCAATTGCAATGCGCTTCCCGCAGTTGCGGCGGCGCACCCGGCGAAACAGCCGGACTTTCAGGCTTAGTTCTGATTAATGGCTTTTTCGCGCTAACGACAGTGCTGCGGTCGCTTGAGCCTATTTTTTTATAAAGTCAACAATACGATTTTTTGCCCGCTAACGACTACCGAATGGTCGTTAGCCCATAAAAGCTGTTAAATCACCTGCTAAACTGCGGCAATGTCCACCGAAAATCCATCCGTTTCCGCTGAGCTGCGCTTCGACGCCAATGGCCTGATCCCGGCCATCGCGCAGGACGCCGTGACGGGCGAGATCCTGATGGTGGCGTGGATGGATCGCGGCGCGTTTGAGCGCACGTTGGTTACGGGTAAGGCGTGCTATTACTCGCGCTCGCGGCAATCGGCGTGGATGAAGGGCGAAAGTTCTGGCCACTTGCAGATGCTCCGCGAAGTGCGCATCGATTGCGACGGCGACGTGGTCCTTCTTAAGGTCGAGCAAATTGGCGGCATCGCGTGCCACACGGGGCGGCGCAATTGCTTTTTCCGCAAGCTCGAAACGGCGGCGGACGGTGCGCAGCGCTGGGTAAGTGACTTTGACCCCTTGAAAACAGAAGCGGAGATTTACGGTGAGCGCTGACTCGAAATCGACGGCCGACCTCGACGGCGCAGCGGTTTTCGCTCGGCTGGCTTCGAAAATGGCTGCGCGCAAAGGCGCTGACCCAGCGACGTCATACGTCGCCAAACTGTTTTCAAAAGCCCCCGACGGCGCGCTGAAAAAGGTGGGCGAAGAGACGGCCGAATTCATCATGGCATGTAAAGACGCTGAACATTCATCTGAGGCTAGGGTCAAGATCGTCTCCGAG
>JAKPSO010000785.1 GCA_029571495.1 Pseudomonadota bacterium | reverse complement strand
CAGCGCCCGCTGCCGCAAGTTGCGCGGACCCTGTCGCGACGGTCGCGGATCTAGCGCGCAAAATGGGCGTCGGCCCGGTGCCCGCGATCTATTTCGCCGATGGCAGCGCAGGGCGCGGCTACATGCCCGCGCCGGACTTAGAAGCTCGCCTCGCGCAGGTGAAGCCGGCGTTCTAGTGCTCTTGTGGGAGCGGGCTTGTCCGCGATGAGCCACCCACGGCGCAACAGTACGTGGAAACTGTTGCGCCAATCGCGGGCAAGCCCGCTCCCA
This sequence comes from Pseudomonadota bacterium, assembly GCA_029571495.1. Classification (GTDB taxonomy): domain Bacteria; phylum Pseudomonadota; class Gammaproteobacteria; order Burkholderiales; family Casimicrobiaceae; genus Casimicrobium. Next base: position 3,848 of record JAKPSO010000785.1, on the reverse strand, counting down.
CCTTGATTGATCCAATGAGCGCACCTATAGGGTGTGCAACAAGTTGCCCACCCTACTGCGATTTCGTGATTGCGCCAGCGATCGGATCAATACAAAAGTAGCGCTGCAACTGCGCAAAACAATCCGCGTATTCATGCTGCAATAGGTCCGGTTCCGCGAAAAACACTTCGCACGTCACAGCGAAAAACTCGTCGATAAACTCCGCCGCGTAGGGATCAATCGCCGTCTCTTCGCCCGCATCAACGCGCGCACAAAAGTCCTTGTACGCCGCCTTGATCGTCGCGCTGAACGCGTCATGCGCCGCACGACTTGGCATCGGCGGCACGCCATTGACTTCGCCATCGAGCATGTCGATCTTGTGCGCGAATTCGTGAATCACCAGTGCCATGCCAGACTCATCGTAGCCCGCCTCCACCGCTGGCCACGACAGAAGCACCGGCCCACCGTGCCAGCTCTCACCCGCGATCGGTTCGTCGAGCCGGTGCACCACGCCCGCCTCGTCTTCAAAGTCATGCGTGCGCGGAAAATCGCCGGGATATACAACCACGTTCTCCCAACCGTCGTAGTCACGCATCGCGTCCGTCACGCTCGCACCGCGTCCCAATATCAGCAAGCAGGCCTGCACGGCGATGAGCACACGCATGTGTGGCGTCACCTCCAACGCATGCTCGCCCGACGTCGCGCCACTGACGATGCTCTTTTCAACGAGGAACAGCGTCGTAAGTTGGCGCAAGCGCGCAAGCGCATCCGGCGCGTAATGATCGAGAAACGGCAGCGCATGCAACGCCGCCGCCCACTCATCGTCAGGAATTGCGTTCGATGCAAGCGCGCGTTCGCGGCGCTTGGTTTTGAGCCAATCAAACATTGCTACCTACGGCGGGCCGCAATCCACCGAGATTCGGTTGCCTGCGCGTAAATATTCGCCACAGATTTACACAGATAAACACTGACTTTTGGACGCAGATTACGCAGATTTGACGCAGATTTCCGCTGATTTTTTTGCTGTCATCTGCACGACCATTTCGAAAAAAATCTGCGGAAATCGACTGACTCATCTGCGAAATCCGCGTCAAAAAACGCCGTGCCAAAATCCCTAAGTTCGGTGGATAGGTGCGTGCACGGCGCACATTCGCATTACGCATCAGTCTTCACACCAAGCAAAGGCGCGGGCTCGGTGGCCTCAATCTCCACCGCCTTAATTCGCTCAAAATGCGTGCTAATTTTTCGGCTTGAAATCTGCACTTGCTCAGCGTCGTCGTTGGCTTGCTTGATGTGCGTGGCCAGCTTGTCCATACGCTCCTGAAAACGCCCAAAATCACCGCCAAGTTTGCCGAGTTCTGTCTTCATCACGCCAAGTTGCTTGCGCATTTCGGCATCGCGAATCACCGCGCGAACGGTGTGCAGCACGGCCATCAAACTCGTGGGCGAGGTGAGCCACACGTGCTGCGCCTGCGCTTGCGCGACGATGTCGGTATGGTTGCCAACGATCTCGGCGAAAACCGCCTCGGACGGTATGAACATCACCGCCGAATCCGCGCCCGCGCCGGGCTGAATGTATTTGCTGGAAATGTCGTTGATGTGTTTGCGCACATCGTTGGCGAAAAGTTTTCGCGCGGCGGTGCGCTCGCTATCGGGCAACGTCGCGTCAATCGACGTGCGGTAGTTCGATAGCGGAAACTTCGAATCAATCGCCATCTTCGACGTGCCGTCTGGCATCGTCAACACGCAGTCGGCCTTCTCGCGGCCCGCACCGACCGGCGCTTGAAATTCGTACACACCTGGCGAGAGCGTGTCGCGCACCAGCGCTTCGAGCTGCACTTCGCCAAACGCGCCGCGTGCCGATTTGTCGGAGAGCACTTGCTGCAAGCTCACGACGTTCGTCGTCAGCCCATCAATCTTTTTCTGCGCTTCGTCGATCACCGCCAGCCGCGCCATCACGTTCGCAAACGTCTCGTTGGTTTTCTTGAAGCCCTCGTCCAAGCGTTCGTTCACCTTGCCGCTGATTTGCTCCAAGCGACCGTCGACGGTCTTCGTCATCGCATCGGCTTGGCTCGCAATTTGCGCGCCCATCGAGCGCAGCGTGTTCTGCAAGAGTTCCTGATTCGCGCGCGCCTGCTCCGCCATCTTCCCGAGCATGCCTTCAAGCACTTCGCGCTTGAGCGAATCTTGTTGCGACGACAGCGTTTGTTGCAACAACGCAAGCTGTTTGAGCGAGGCCTCGGTTTGTTGCGAGAGCGAATGCACGACTTGTACTTGCAGGGTGCCAATCACTTCGCGCGTGCCGCTGTTCGCGAGCGTCAAATCACGCCCTACGCGTTCGCTCACTTGATTGAACATGCCGCCCACATCGCCAATCATCGCGCGATGCTTTTGCTCAAGCTGACCGCCCAACTCACCGCTCATGCGGCGCACGATCGTTCCCTTTTGCGTGGCGACCAACACCAGAATGACCAGCAACAAAAGGACGATGACTACTGATGCAATTTCGACGAAGGTCATACGCGACTCTGCATAGTTCCTCCCCCTTCAAGGGGGGCGTTAGGTGGGGGATGGTTTTCCTGCGATTTAAGACTGTCAACCATCCCCTCCCTCGCCCTCTCATTGAAGGGGAGGGGACGACGGCCCGACAGCGCGACCTCAATCAAACTCATGTGTGCCACTCCGTTTCCGCAAGCAACGCAAACGACACCAACCAATGCGTGCTTACATACTCACCGCCGGTGATCGCCGCTTGCGCCGCACGCAAGTGCTCGCCAGACAACTCGCCGAAGCGCTGCCACAGCGAATCCAAACCCGGTTCGAGCATTTGCATGATCCCGCGCATGCACCATGCACGCGAAAGGTTCAGGCCATGGTTATGCACTTGCCGCGCGTCTTTTTCATTCGCCACCACTGCGGGCACCAAGTGGCGCAAATCGAGCGCGGCCAGCTCCGGCAAAAACGCCGCGAACCACGCGCGGAAATCGTCCAGCGGCAACACAACGGCCATAAGCTGCGCCTCGACCAGCGCGGGCGACAAAAAATCTTCACCCGAAAAATCAAATGCTAAGCGGTAGTCACGGTCACCGCCGAACCATTGCCAAGTTTTCTGTTTGATTAGGTCCGCAAAAGCAGTGTCGCCAACCGTCGTGGCGTACCGAAGCGCGTGAATCATTGCAAACGCCGTGTTCGAATGCACGCCATGCCGCACGGGCGCGTTCGCCGTTTCGAGATGATGAAACATTGAATCGGCGAGGTAATCTGCCAGTGGTCGCAGCCCCGCGCGCCAAGCCTCGGCATGCGGATGCAGGCACACCGCAAGCTCGGCGTAGAGCTTCAGCACCCAAGCCCAACCGTATGGCCTCTCCCACAGCGCGGCGCCGCTACGCTCGAAATACGCTGCCTCTTTCTGAGCCTTCACGGCGTCGAACTGCTCGTCAAACCACGCGGCAATCGCTTTCGCATGTGCGGCTTTCGGCGCGAGATTAAGAAGTCGCGCCATGGACCAATGCATGTGTACACACGAATGCCAGTCGTAGCTGCCAAAGAAAATCGGATGATGCGACGACGGCACGCAGGCCTTGGCCTCCTTCGCGTCGTGCACAAAGTGCATCACGTAATTCGGGTATTCGTTGCGCACGTTTTCGAGCGCAGTACGCGCGTACGCAGCGTGGATTTCGTTTATGTCGGGCATAAAGCGTAGTCTAGCGACTCGGCTCTACAATTGCCTGCAACCACGGGGTTGTCATCGAACCAAAAGTTTGCCGACGCCTCGTTTTTTTACGTCTGTCGTTTGCCAATTTCCGTTCGTCCTGAGCCTGTCGAAGGATGAACGTTTCACGCGGTCATGGATCGATCCTTCGGCAGGC
>JAKPSO010000765.1 GCA_029571495.1 Pseudomonadota bacterium | reverse complement strand
ACCTGCCGCGCATTAAAGGCTCGCACAACGCGATGAAGACCGGCATGCTCGCGGCCGAAGCCGCGTTCGATGCCGTAAAGACCGAGCGTCAACACGATGAACTGCACGCATACAACGACAGCTGGAAGAAGAGCTCGGTGTGGACCGACCTCTACAAAGTGCGCAACGTCAAACCCGGCCTCAAGTGGGGCATGGTGCTTGGTTCGCTGCACGGCGGCATTCACATGTGGCTCAATGATTTGGGCCTCGGTAAGCTCGTGGGATGGACGCTACGTCACGGCAAGGCAGACAATGAATATCTGAAGAACGCCGATCAAATGCCGAAGATCGAGTATCCAAAACCGGATGGCGTGATTACCTTCGACAAGCTCTCGTCGGTGTTTCTATCGAACACGAATCACGAAGAAGACCAGCCCGTGCATTTGCAATTGCGCGACGCGTCGATCCCCGTGAAGGTGAACCTCGCCCGATACGCAGGCCCCGAAAGCCGTTATTGCCCGGCGGGCGTCTACGAGTTCGTGGACGACGAAGCCGCACCCGGTGGCGCCAAGCGCTTGCAGATCAACGCCCAGAACTGCGTGCACTGCAAGACCTGCGACATTAAGGATCCGCTGCAAAACATCCACTGGGGCACGCCTGAAGGCGTTGGCGGTCCGGTGTATAGCGTGATGTAGGTATCCACGCCTTGCACGCCGCCCCATCGGGTAAAGATCTAACCACGTCTGATTCCGTTCACGCGGCGATGCTGCTCGCGCTCTACGACGACACCATGCGTCGCAATGCCGACGTCGCCGGCTGCGCCCGTGAGCGGACTGCGCAGGTTTCGCGGTACACCACGTCAACGGGTAGCCAGCGCTACATCATGTGGCACGACTTCGCGCCTGAGGTGGCAGAGGTCATGGTCGACGCTGAGCTTGCGGCCGTAGCCGGTAACGCCAAAGTGTTGATGTGGAAACTCTACGGGCACGACGTGGCGCACGACGCGCTGCGCGCTGCGCTTGTCGCACGCGGCTTCAGCGAAAACGAGCACTGTACGCTCATGGCCTGCGCCGTTGACGATCTAGTCGCTCACTTCACGACCACTCCGATCGAAGTCACTCCCGCGCTTGACGTGCGCGAACTGACCACGCCGCAATCGCTCGACGCGTACCAAGAAATCTGGGACGACGTGTGGCCGGACGCGCCCAATGGCCGCTACGTCGACGACTATCGTGACCGCCTCGTTCGACGTGATCCGGGTATCGTGTTTTTCGCGGCCTTTGACGCCAACGCGGCCGATGCGGAACCCGTGACCTCCGGCTACATGTTTCACCACCCCGGCGCGCCATATGCGCTTCTTTGCGGCGGCACAACCAAGTCAAAGTGGCGGCGGCAACATGCCTACACTGCAATGCTCACGGCCCGCGCCATCCGCGCGCAACAGCGCGGTGCGCGCTACCTCGCGGTCGAGGCGAGCGCTGCGAGTCGGCCCATACTTGAGCGACTCCGTTTTGTGCCGTTGTCGACCCTGACCTTCTACGAAACGCACATTGGCGCGTCGGCCGTCTGATGAAGTTGTTTCTGATCGACAGCATCAGTTCAGTCACGCAGGAGATGCGTGGCCAGCTCGTCGTCACGGGCTCCCATGGCGGCATCAGTGCCGCGCATCTAGCGCTAGCGCATCCCCCTCGCCTGGTCGCGTTCAACGACGCTGGCGGCGGGCTTGATGCAGCCGGCGTCGCGGCGCTCAGGGT
>JAKPSO010000763.1 GCA_029571495.1 Pseudomonadota bacterium | reverse complement strand
GGCGAGGAGCCCCTGCCACGAACCCGTTACAAAGCCCGGATACCCCGACTCCGCGACCGTCGGCACATCAAGGAGAGTCGGCCAACGCTTGTCGCTCGACACTGCGAGCAAGCGCAATTGGCCGCTCTTGACCATCGGCATCGTGGCCAACATGCCGTTAAACATCACCGGCGCGTGTCCAGCGACGACATCAGTCAACGCTTGCGAGCCGCCTTTGTACGGCACGAACACCCAATCGACGCCCGCGCGCGCCGCAAAGAGAGCTGCGGCGAGATGCGGCGCGCTACCCGCACCGACCGTCGCAACGCTGAAACTGCCAGCCTTGGCTTTTGAAGCCGTTACCAACTCGGCGAGCGATTTGATCGGCAGCGACGCATTGACCACCGCGAGATGCGGCGAGTACGCAATCATCGTCACTGGCGCGAGATCTTTCTGCGGATCGAATGGAAGTTTCGCGCCGAGCGCGGGCGCGCTCGTGATGCCGCCAATGTCGGTCAGCAACAACGTCAGTCCATCCGGCGCTGACTTGGCAACGATGTCGCTGCCGAGCACGCCGTTGGCACCCGGTTTGTTGTCCACAACGACCGTCGCGCCTAGCGATTCGCCAACCTTGCCTGCAAGGGCGCGAGCGAGAATGTCCGAAGTGCCGCCGGAGGAATAAGGCACGACGATGCGAATCGTTTTGCCATTGAAATTCTGAGCGGACGCGGTGATTGCGACGGTCGACACCGCGACAGCGAAGAGCCGCGCGGCGCGACAAAGTGGTGAACGCATACTGCCTCCTAAGTATTATTTGCGAACACTAAGGCAGATGCTACGCGTCACGGCGGCTATAGCGCGAGACTGTCTCGCATTTACGGCGTTTGTTAAATGACCGTATTGGCGAATTCAGTACGCGGCGGCCGCGCGCGGCTGGCGGCCAGCGCGCGTTTCAGGAAGCGACGCACGAGCGCCAGTCGAACCCACGTGATTGGGTTGCGGTGACCGCCGGGACGCCAAGTGATGATGCGTCGGTTGAAATATCCATCGTAAGTGATGGCGTACGGCGCCGCGTACACCTTGCCGCGCTTGAGCAACATCTTCAGCGCTTCGGTCGCACCAATCGCAGCGCAAAACTGAATCCCCATCGGCGTCGACGGTCCTTTGCGTGCGCCAAGGTCAATGCGCGACGGGTCGACGAGGTACGCGGTGTGCACCGCACTTGGCGCGACGCCCACCAACAGCCGAATCGATTTTTCCAAATCGTCCACGCCCTCAAATCCGAAATACTCCTCGAACGTCATGCCACCTGGTACGAAGTTCATGAGCGCGCCGCCCATGCCGAGCGGTGCCACCGTGAGCGCGGGGATTCCCTTTTTCGCGCAAGCTGCAAACACGGCCATGCGCGCCTCAAACGCAAAGAAATCCAACGAATCGACATACAAATCGACCCCGTCGAGAAACTCGTCCATGTTGGGCGCGAACACGCCTTGGGGAAATTTTCGGATGTCGAGCTCGGGGTTGATGTCCTTGGCCATTCGCTCCATGACATCAACTTTCGGCTGGCCAACCGTGGACATCATCGCGCCGGCTTGACGATTGAAGTTCACGACTTCAAAGCTATCGAAATCCGAAATGTTGAACGCGCCGATGCCCAAGCGCGTGAGTGTGAGCAAATGCACACCGCCCGCGCCGCCCGCACCCGCGATGGCCACGCGCTTGCCGCGCAGCACTTGCAACTCGGCTTCAGTGACCCAGCCCAGCGTTCGTGAAAACGCGTCCTCATATTTAAAAGACGCCTCGGTGCTGGCCTGTGACATGTGCATTTCTCCTTCACATCAAGTGCGCTCACAAGGGAATCGACGAGCGCCTGCTGGATTATGACATTGTCATTTTGTAAATCGCTTGTTTTACAGCTTTTTGGCTTAATCGACAGTAATGCGGTCGCCACAGCTGTATTTCCTATAAAGTCGACTATAGGCAAATTGCAGCCATAACGACCGCAGTTCGGCCGTTAGACGGATAAAGCTAATACGCCCGCTTCGCAAACCACGCGGCGCGGCGCCTACAGGCGAACCTACCCGCGCAACGCGGCCTCAATCGCCGCGACGTCAAGCTTCACCATTTGCAGCATCGCCTTCATCGCGCGCCCCGCGCGCTCCGGGTCAGGGTCGCTTAACGCATCGCCCAACGCCTTCGGCACGATCTGCCACGTCACGCCGAATCGGTCTTTCAACCACCCGCAATGGCTCGCCTCGCCACCGTCGGCGAGCAGCGCATCCCAGTAGCGATCAACCTCGTCCTGATCTTCGCAGTTCACGAAGAGCGAAAACGCTTCGTCCAACACAAAATGCGGCCCGCCATTGAGG
>JAKPSO010000750.1 GCA_029571495.1 Pseudomonadota bacterium | reverse complement strand
CGCGAGGATGGTCGGCGCGGGGCCATTGATGGTCATCGAAACAGACGTCGTCGGCGCGCAGAGATCGAAGCCGTCGTAGAGCACTTTCATGTCTTCAACGGTGGCGATCGATACGCCGGAATTGCCCACCTTGCCGTAAATGTCAGGGCGCACGGCCGGGTCGTTGCCGTAGAGCGTGACGCTGTCAAAGGCCGTGGACAGGCGCTTCGCGTGCATGCCCTCGGAGACTTTCTTGAAGCGCCGATTGGTACGGAACGGGTCGCCTTCGCCCGCGAACATGCGCGTGGGGTCTTCGTTCTCGCGCTTAAAGGCGAACACGCCCGAAGTGAACGGGAAGCTGCCGGGCACGTTTTCTTTAAGCTGCCACTTAAGGATTTCACCGTCGTCTTCGTAGCGCGGCAACGCGACCTTTTTGATCTTGGTGCCGCAGAGCGACGTGCTGGTCAGCGTTGTGCGAATTTCTTTGTCGCGAATTTTGACGACGTATTCATCGCCCGAGTAGCTCGCAACGGTTTGCGGCCACATGTCGAGGAGCTTTTTCGAGCGCGGGTCGAGGGCTTGCGTTTTGTAGTCGATCAACGAATCGATCGCGGCGGGCGCGGCCTCTTTGCACTCTGTGAGCATGCGCTTGGTGCCTAAGAGTTGCTGCCGTTCGCGTGCGATGGTGGCTTGTGTGTCGGCCCAGCGGTGATAGCCGCGAACCGTATCGGCGATTTCGGCGAGGTAGCGTACGCGGCCCGCAGGGACGATGGCTTGGGTTTGCGACGACGCCTGCGTCGTGACTTTCGCGAGCTTGCCAGCGGCGAGCTTCAACGCGCCGTCGGATTTCGCGACGAGTACCGGCGTGATGGCTTGATAGAGGGCGGTAACGCCATCGTCGGCGAAGCGGCTCGCCATGGTGCCGAACACCGGCATCTGGTCGGGCGATACGGCCCAGGCTTCTTTGTTGCGTTGCACTTGTTTGCGCACGTCGCGCAGCGCGTCTTGCGCGCCTTTGCGGTCGAATTTGTTGATCGCGACGAAGTCCGCGAAGTCGAGCATGTCGATTTTTTCGAGCTGGCTCGCGGCGCCGAATTCGGGCGTCATCACGTAGAGCGAAGCGTCCACATGCGGCACGATGGCGGCGTCGCCTTGGCCGATGCCGGAGGTTTCGACGAAGATCACATCAAAGCCAGAAACTTTGCACGCGGCAATCGCGTCGGGCAGCGCTTTCGAGATTTCGGAGCCGCCCGAGTCGCGCGTGGCGAGCGAACGCATGTAGATGTTCTCGGAATTGATCGCGTTCATGCGAATGCGATCGCCGAGCAGCGCGCCGCCGGACTTGCGGCGTGAGGGGTCGATCGAGATGATGGCAATCTTGAGTTTGTCGTCTTGATCGATGCGGAAGCGGCGCACGAGTTCGTCGGTTAACGACGATTTGCCCGCGCCGCCGGTGCCGGTGATGCCGAGGCTGGGCGTGTGCGTCTTGGCGGCGAGATCGTGCAGCTGCTTGACGGCGGCGCCGTCGGCGGCACCAGCTTCGAGCATCGTGATCCAGCGCGCGAGGGCGTTGCGGTCGCCGGATTTCAATTGCTGAAGCGCCGTTCGTGCAGACCCTTCGACAAGCTCAGGGCGAACGGGAAGTTTGGATAGATCGTGATCGCACGCCGCGATCATTTCGTTGATCATGCCCTGAAGGCCGAGCTTCGCGCCGTCTTCGGGCGAGAAAATGCGAGACACGCCGTATGCGTGCAGTTCTTTGATTTCCGTGGGCACGATGACGCCACCGCCGCCGCCGAAGACCTTGATGTGGCCGGCACCGGCCTCGCGCAGCATGTCGATCATGTACTTGAAGTATTCGACGTGGCCGCCTTGGTAGGACGACATCGCGATGCCGTGCGCGTCTTCTTGCAGCGCGGCGTCGACGACTTCTTTCACGCTGCGGTTGTGGCCGAGGTGAATGACTTCGCAGCCGCTGGCTTGGATGATGCGGCGCATGATGTTGATCGACGCGTCGTGCCCGTCAAACAGACTGGCGGCCGTTACAAAGCGAACTTTGTTTTTCGGTTTGTAGACGAGGTTTTTGGTGTCCAAATTCGACATGAGTTCTCTCCTGCGCCGCAGTGTGCGCCCTGCGCCGAATTGTCGCAGAAAAAGAGCCCCAAGTTGACGTTAACGTCAACTTGGGGCGCGGATCACCGCCTTTGTAAGTTTGTCGCAAGTCAAGACTCCGCCGGGAAGGGGGTCTCGCTCGCCTACAGCTTGCGCTGCGTCAAGCGTGTGCACTCGTCGGCGGCGCACAGTTCGCCCATCGCCGCAGTGTGGCAGCGCATTTACGCAAAGGAATTCACCATGTTCAAACGTATTCTCATCCCCATCGACGGCTCGGAGTTGGCGCTGCGTGCGGCGACCACGGGTATTTCGCTGGCCAAGGAAGTCGGCGCGGAAGTTGTGCTCCTGCACGCGCTGGCGCCGTACATCGCGCCGTACGCGGCGGAAGTCGCTATGGTCGACAGCAAAGCGCAGGCTGCATTCGAAAAGGCCATTTCCGACGGTAGTGACGCCTTGCTCGCGCAGGCGAAAAAAGTGGCGACCGACAAAGGCGTGACCGTGCAAACCGTGCATGCCGTTAGTAGCCGTCCGGAATTGCTCATCGAAAAGACCGCAAAAGAGAAGGGCTGTGATCTCGTCGTGCTCGCCACGCACGGACGCGGCGCGGTTGGTCGTTTTGTGATGGGCAGCGTGACCAGCCGCCTGTTGCCGATTTCTTCGGTGCCGGTGCTGGTGTATCGCGACGCATCGATGGTGAGCGAATAGCGCTCAGCGTTGTTGCGGGTCGTTAGAACCGCGGATGCTGGACATTCGCGGGTCTTCCCTTGCCCGCAAAGATAGGTAACGGCGGCTGTTACACACTGTTACCGAGTTGTCATCACTGGTTTGCTGACGAGGCAGATAGTGTGGTCATGCCATCCCGGCGTACACACAGGAGTTAGTCATGCAGTCCAACAATCAGTCCGTTGCGCAACGTGTCGCGCAGCCCATGATGGTGGCTTCCTCAACCTCAATGCGCAACGCCGCGAACCGCGACGCCGTGCTTGAAGACGTAGTGGCGCTCGGTCGCACTCGCGTCGTGACGGAAGGTACCGCCATTCACCGCGCAGGTGACGCGTTCCGGTCCGTGTTCTACGTGAAGTCAGGCGCGGCAAAGCGCGTCCTCATTCAAGAAGACGGCCGCGAACAAATCCTCGGTTTCCCAATGCCCGGCGACATCGTCGGAATGGAAGCAATCGACGGTGGCGTTCACACCACGAACGTGATCGCGCTTGATATGTGCGCCGTGGTCGAAATTCCATTCGAAGCGCTCGAAGCCTTCGCTGCGGAAAACCCCGCTGTTGCTCGCTTTATCTATCACCGCATGAGCGCCGCTTTGCGCGACGAACACGGTTGGTTGGCTGCGTTGGGTCTCCTTAACGCGGATGAGCGCGTCGCGGCCTTCCTCATGGATTTGTCGCATCGCTTTGCAGCACGTGGTTTTTCTGCGCATCGCTTCATGCTTCGCATGACCCGTGCCGAAATCGGCAGCTTCCTTGGCTTGACGCTCGAGACTGTGAGCCGCGTGTTCTCGCGCTTCCAGAAGCTCGGTCTACTCAAAGTCACGCGTCGCGACATCGAGCTCTTGGACCTGAACGCGCTCACCAATCTGGCACACGCACCTTCGTTGCACTAGGCTCTAATAGCTCTGCGCAGCAAACGGCCGCTTCGCGGCCGTTTTGCTTTGAAAAACGCCTTAGTCGATATTGCAAAAAAACAGCCGCTACCGACCGTAGAATAGTCCTTAGAGCGAAAA
>JAKPSO010000724.1 GCA_029571495.1 Pseudomonadota bacterium | reverse complement strand
ACCAACCCTTCTGCCTCTGCTTCGTAGGCGGACGCGTCCAGCTTTCCGTCGTGGGCGAATCCGACCAACTTATGTTCAGGTATTTCGGCGAGAGTGTCCAGCGCCCAACTCCCTTCTCGTTGCTCCGCGTGTCTCTCCACGTGACCTTCCCCGCGGAGAAAAATTCGTACTCCCAGATCCAGCCCTTGAGCTGAACCATCCATTTGCCGATTACTAGCTGTGCGTCGTCCGACATAGCGCTGACCACGAAAATTCAATATCGAGTGTTTGCGGGCGACCAATCATAACCGGCCAATTGTTGAATTTGGTGGCGGTGCTAGCACCAGCTCACACGAGGCAGCATTCAGCGCCACGCCCACGTCCGCTTCACGCGCCTCCACCCGGCGCGCCGCACCCCTCGCAGAGGCCCTGCAAACGCGAGAACACCGTGCGCGATCAGACCGCGACGGCTTGTTTACACTGCCGACCGGCACGGTTGTGTCCCCATCGCGATGCGTTTTCCTCCGTACATCGTTTTCTGCTCGCGGAACGACCACGACTTTGCGACGGGATCAGCGATGGCGGTTTTGATGGCGTACATCGGAGTTGGGGGGGGCATGCACTTTCGAGGCAACGTCGACCGCGCGTCAAACGCGCAGGCACGATGCACGCGACGCGTCTCTCAAAGCGATGCGTTGGCCTCGACGTTATCGCAACGAGTGAAGGCCGATCATATTGCCCTCGGTGTCTTCAACCAATGCAATGAAGCCGTACTCGCCAATACCCAACTTGTCCTTGAAGATCTTTCCGCCGCTTGCGACGGCGCGTGCAGCCTCTATCGCGCAGTCCTCGCAGGAGAAGTAAACCAGCGTACTTCCGCCGGAAGGGCAGCCGCTCATTCGAACCAACGCGCCCGGCGCTCCGTAGCTCTCCATAGAAGAAGGAAATGCCCACATTTCCATACCAGGCATATCCGAAGAGGCCGGATTCTTCAATTCGGTGAGGCTGCCCTGAAAAACCGCTTCGTAGAAGGCTTTCGCACGGCGCATGTCCTGAACATAAATTTCAAACCAGCCAATTGGATTGTTTTTCATCGTGTTGCTCCTTTCAACGTTAACCGAATATTTCGCGCGATCCGCGTCGGCGCGGCATCAGGCTTGTGTACGTTCAATACCATCCTGGATGGCATCGCTCAGGATTCCACGGTCGATATCCCTAAGCCTTTTGAACTTGATGCAGTAGCCCGAGATGGTCGCTTTCCCAATCGCCTTCGCATACGTCTCTCGCAGGTACGTCTTGTCTTCTATTCCCATGATGTAAATCGACAGACCCGTTGAGTTCGCGCTGATGCCGACTTGAAAGAAATCTTTGACCGTCCCATCGGCATATTTTCTTTTCAACGAACCATAACCGATGTTCGGGTTAGATACCACCTTGCCGCGCTCGTCTCTGCCATCAAAAAACCAAAGTCTGCAACCGGGATTTTTCTCCAGAATTGCGCCATGAAGCGTCTTCATGTCCGTCTGCTTCGGCTCTGGAATCGATTCAAAATAGCCGTTGATCTGATCCTCGACTGTCATCGAGCGTCTCCGCGGAGATTGGTTACACACTTGGCGAAATACTCGCGTGTCATCGCCTCGCACGCGTTCCAGAGCGCGGGCGATCCGCGTTGGATTGTGGGTCCATATTGTTCGAGCACTTGCATTAACTCAACGCCGCTTTCGGTCCACGTTCCGCCGTCTGTGAAGACGTTCACGATCAGCGGTTGCACCTTGTCGAGCGCTTTGGCGAACCTCGCGTCGTCGGACTCGGCCGCTTCGAATTCTTGCCACAATGCGAGCAATTCCGAGCCATGCGAGCCCGGGACGAGGCCGAACAATCGGCGCGCCGCGACCTGCTCCAGTTCAGCCTGCACCGTCGCCGACGAGCCGCCGTGCATGGGCGTGTCGCCGACGTCAACCTCGACGATGTCGTGAATGAGGAGCATCTTGATGACACGGTCCACGTTCACCTCCGCGCCCGCGTAATCGCGCAGGAGCAACGCGTACATGGCCAAATGCCACGAGTGCTCCGCGCTGTTTTCCTTGCGGCTTCGATTGAGCAGCGGCGACTGGCGAACGACGGACTTCAGCGCGTCGATTTCACGGAGGAACGCGAGTTGCTGTGTGAGGGTGTCGGGCGGCATGGGTTGGTTCGGGATGGTTCCGCGTGACGGGAATTTGAGTGACGGTTGTTGGGTATAGCTTTTTAGCGTTTACGGCCGCCTGACGGTCATTAGCACAATATTTTCTTCACTGTTGACTTGCTACAAATATTGCCTGCAACGACCGCCCGCTAGTCTCTGGAGCACGAAAGCTGTATCGGTGAACCACGTTGCCGCGAGCAGAGATTGTCGTAGGGAGCGATTCAACGCACCTTGCGATGCGCTGTTCTCCAATCCACTTTGCCATGCATCAATTTGGGTGCGCTGAACCGCACCCTACCCCGCAACACGCCACGCGCGCTGCGTATCGAAAAACTTGGCGACGACATCTCGCTCGCGCGTAAACGGCATCGGCGGCAGGCTCGCGCGTAGGATGCGACCGTAGCCTTTGGTGACGAGACGATCGTCGCAGATGGCGAGCACGCCGCGATCGGTTTCGGAGCGGATGAGCCGGCCCGCGCCCTGTTTGAGCGAGATCGCGGCTTGCGGGATTTGCCAGTCCATGAACGGGCTGCCACCCTGCTCTTCGAGATGCTTCATGCGCGCGGCGAGCACCGGATCGTCCGGTGGCGCGAACGGCAGTTTGTCGATCACCACGAGCGAAAGCGCGTCGCCCGCGACGTCCACGCCTTCCCAAAAACTCTGCGAGCCGATGAGCACGGCGTTGCCCAACTCGCGGAAACGGCGCAAGAGCTCGCCCTTTGGCGCGTCGTTTTGCGTGAGCACCGGAAAGTCCAGATCGCGCCCCTTAAGCATTGCGGGCAGCGCTTCGGCGCATTGGCGCAGCGCGCGCAAACTCGTGAACAGCAAAAACGCGCGGCCACCGGAAAGAGCGACCAACTCCAGCGCTTCGTTGATGACTGCCTTCGTGTGCTCCGGCGAATTCGGCGCGGGCAAATTGCGCGGCACATAGATGCAGCCCGCGTTGGCGTAATCAAACGGGCTGGCCCAGCTTTGCGCCTTCGCGCTCTCAAGCCCAAGCTGCCGCGCGAAGAGCGAAAAATCGCCGCCCGCCGAGAGCGTTGCGCTCGTGAAGATCCAGCTTCGCGCCGACGACTCTGTTTCTTTCTTGAAAATTTCCGCGACTGAAAGCGGCGTCGCGTGGAGCTGCCAACCGTTGGCGGACACGTCAGCCCAACGAATCAAGTCCGCGCGCGAATCGTCGCGCCAATCAGAGAGCCGCCCGGCGATGCCGTTGGCGCGCGCCAAGAGGCCCGGCATTTCTTCGCTGCGCGATTCGTGTTTCTCGATCTCGTCGGCGAGCGTGCTCACTTCTTCAATGAGTTTGTCGAGCGCATCGACAAACTCGCGGCGCGACAACGCATCCGCACGCACGTACTTCGCAGCCCCGTGCTCAAAGCCAAGCCGGACGGCGCGCGCAGCCATTCCCGCGGCTTGCGCGGCTTCGAGAAAATCGGGCGAATCGCTCGCCTTGCGGCGTTGCTCAAGCTCGGCGTCCCGCGCAAGTTCGGTCACCTGCAACATGCTCGTCGATTCACCGAAGAACACCGTGGCCACATCCGGCGCGCGGTGCGCTTCGTCGATGATGACCGTGTTACACGCGGGCAGCAGTTCGCCGAGACCATCGTCTTTGAGCGAAATATCGGCGAACAACAAATGATGATTGACCACCACGATGTCGGCGGACAGCGCCTCGCGGCGCGCCTTCATCACGAAGCATTCTTTGTACGTCGCGCATTCGCTGCCGAGACAGTTTTCGCGCGTGGACGTCACGAGCGGCCACACGGGCGAGCCCTCGGGCACGGTTTCGCAGTCGGCACGATCACCCGTCAAGCTGCGCTCAGCAAACGCAGCGATGCGCTGCACATGGGTGATGTGCTCGCGCGCGGTGAAGCGGCCCTCGGCGCGCGTGCGCTCTAGGTGGTAGTGACAGACGTAATTGCTGCGACCCTTGAGCAACGCCGTTTCGACCGGCAACTTCAGCGCATCGCGAACACGCGGCAAATCGCGGTCAAACAGCTGATCTTGTAGCGTTTTGGTGCCCGTGGCGATGATGACCTTGCCGCCGGAGAGTAGCGCGGGCACGAGATACGCAAAGGTCTTGCCGGTGCCCGTACCCGCTTCGGCGAGCAGCGGGGCGTTGTCGGCGATGGCTTCGGCGATTGCGCTCGCAAGCTCGACTTGCTGCGGCCGCGCTCGAAAGTTGGGATGTGCCTGCGCCAGCGCGCCGTCGGGGCCAAAAATGCGTTCTAGATCAGGGTTCACTCATCGATTTTATGGGCGGAAGTTCAAACGGGCTGCAATTCAAGGCTATTCGTGGCGCGGCGGACGCGGGGGCGCATAAAATTGAAGGTTCCACTCAATAGATGAAAACACTTCCGTGCTGAAATCGCTTTTCTCGAGTACGCCCAAATGGCAAAGCTCGAACGCCGACGAACGGCTGACCGCTGTTGCAGAACTTGCAGCAGACGACCCCGCCCTCCACACACTCGCCACGACCGACACTGATGCGCGCGTGCGCGTCGCCGCCATCGGCCGCACGATCACGGTGAAGACGCTTAGCGCCACCGTGGCCGATGCTGACCCGGCCGTGAGCGCCGCTGCTGCTGCGCGCTGGGGGGCGTTGGCTGCGGGCGATGCCCCCGCTGCGGACTTGCCGCTCGCTGTGGTGGCCGCTGCGATACGCGAAGATTCTTCGCCCGAGTGGAAGGCCGCTGCCGCGAAGTGCGCAACGCGCGACTTGGGCGCGTGGTTGGAAAGCAATGCCATTGTGAGCGCAAAGCTCGACGCGATTGCATCGTCAATTGACGTCGCGTTGCTCGAAAAACTGCATTTGCACTGGCGCGACCACGATAAGCGCCTCGGCAAGGCCTGCCACGACCGCGTGGTCGACCTGCAATCGCGCGACAAAGCGGCACAAGAAGCCGACGTGTTGATGGCGCAGATGCAAAGCTGGATGGACGCCGATGAGGTGCCATTGACCAAGCTGGTCGATACGCAGCGTGCATGGGCAAAGCTTACGGTCGACGCCGATCACAAAACGCGTTTCGAGGCGCTGCTCGTGAGTCTGCAACGCAAGATGCAAAACGAAGCCGCGTCGCGTCGCCTGCACGAAGCGCTCGCGATGCAAGTCGCGGGCTTGTCGCTCAAGAGCAAAAAAGCGAGCGAACTCACGACCGAAGAGCTGAACACGTTGGCGCACGACGCCACGGTCGCACAAAGCTCGCCGGTTCTCGATGCGGGCCTCGCGCAGCAATTGCAACAAGTGCATTCCACCATCGCGACAGAACAGCAGTCGCGCGAACGCAATGCGGCTGGCGAAGCGCTGTTGGCATCGATTCCACAGCCGCCAAAGCGTTTGGAAAAGCCGCACACGCCGAAGAAGCCTCGCGAGCCGAAGCCTACCGCTGATGTTGCGTCGCTGACGCAAATCGAAACGCGAGCAGCGGACGAAGCCGCCGCCGCCTCAGTGCCCACTGTGACGACTGAAACTGCGCCCGCGGAAACTTCGGTCGCTCCCGCCGAGCCCGTGGCAGCCGAACCGGCCGTCGCTGAAGCGCCCGTCGTTGCCGACGTAACAACACCTGCGGTTGAGGCTGAGGCTTCACCGGCTGCCGAAGTGCCAGCAGTAGTTGCCGTCGCTGAATCTGCTGTTGCGACAACCGCGCCAGAAGCCGCGGCCGAAGCTTCGCCTGCACCGACTGAGGCTGAGCGCGCAGCCGCCGACAAGGTCGTCGCGGATCATGCGAAAGCGGTTGCGGACTATGAAGCGGCGAATGCCGAATGGAAAGCGAAGTGGAGCACGTGGCTCGCCACAGCCGACGCACCGACGCGTGAACGATTCGAAAAGCGTCTGCAAGCGCTGCAAAAGCCCGCCGCTGCGCCGAAGCCTGAGCGCCCGATGGCCGCGCGCGCTGACGATGCGGACTTGGCGGCGGCGAACGAAGCGCTTACGAAGCTCGCAGAAATCATCGCTGCAGGCGACGTGCGTGGCTCGCGCAACGCTGCCACGAAGCTGTTCCAACAGTTCACCGCCAAGCGTTTCCCGAAACTCGAAGAGCAACGCCTGCATGAGCTTGATGGCGAAGTTAAACGTCTGGAAAGTTGGCTCAAGTGGAGCGACGGCCAAGCGCGCGATGCGTTGCAGGCGAAGGCCGAGGCGCTGAAGAATGTGCCGCAAGCGCCGGATGTGCTCGCGAAAGAAATTCGTGCGATCCAAGAAGAATGGAAAGCGCTCGACAAGAAGAACGGCGGCGCGCCAAAACCCAAGTGGGACAAATTCAACGCGACCTGCAAAGAAGCCTACGCCCCCGCGAAGGCTCACTTCGACGCGCTGCGCAAGCAACGCAATGAAAACGCGTCCGGCCGCGAGAAGATCATTGAGTCGCTGCATGCGCTGGCAGACGAAGCCGCCGCACCACTGGCCGAAGGGCAGACGCGCGACTGGGTGGACATCGAGAAGCGCAAGTCCGCGTTGTTCGATCAATGGAAAAAAGGCGGCGGCGTTGCCAACGCGGCGTGGGAAGCGCTCGACAAGAAATTCGACATCGCTCTGCACAAGCTCGATGCGGCGCTGGACAGCGCTCGCGAGCCAGAGATCGCGCGCCGCAAGCGCTTGATCGCGGAAGCCGAAGAATTGGCGAAAGCCACACCTTCGCGCGAAGTCACCGACCGCGCCATTGCAGTTCAACGACGTTGGGCGGCTGAACGCCCACAGGGCCTGCCGCACTTGCGCCGCAAGGACGAGCAGAAGTTGTGGGACGAATTTAAGAAGCACACCGACGCCGTATTCAAAGCGCGCGACACGCAGCGCGATCAGATGAAGGCGCAATTCTCCGAAGCGACCAAGGCGCGCTTTGCGGTGATTGACGAAGTCAAAGCACTCGCTAACAGCGATGACGCGAAGGCAATCGACGCGGGCATTGGCCAAGCACGCACGCAGTGGCGCAACCTGCCGTTTGTGGATCGCGACAAAGCGCGCGATCTTGATCGCAAGTTCGACGATGCGCTGGCCGCAGCGAAGAAACGCGCCACGGTGCTGTCGCGTGGTTCGGTGATTGAGGCCATGAAGAACGCACTCGCCGCAATTCCTGCGACCGACGCGGCCGACAAAACTGCCGCCGCGTTGGTGATCGACGCGGAACTGATTTCGGGCATCGATTCACCGAGCGAAATCGCCACCGCGCGCCGCATGCAGCAGCTGCGCTGGCTCTCGGAGCGCCGTCAATTGCCGACCGCACCGGACGCCAAAATCACCGCTGTACGCACGCTCCTAGGTGCGTTCAACGCAACCGGCGCGAAGATCACGCTAGGAGAGCGCGAACGCCTGACGCGCGCGATTGAGGCCGTTGGCGCGGCCTAATCACGACGCGCTCGAGGCGCGCGATCTGACAACGGGGACGCTTCTGCTCCCCGGTTCGTTGCCGTCCAACGCTGCGACGTTGAAAGCGTTGTGTGAGACGCTTTCAACGTTGAGCGAAGTTGCCGCGCACCTGCAAACGTATCGTGTCGAGGAGAGCAC
>JAKPSO010000699.1 GCA_029571495.1 Pseudomonadota bacterium | reverse complement strand
CGAAGACTGCTCATTCACGACTGCCGGCGTGTTTGATATTTCCGGTGGGCGGGCGACGTACTAACGACCCGATGGCGAGCGAGCATCGAGCCGCAAAGCGACGAGAATTGTCGTGTTGACGCCTCAGCCCAACGCGACGGGCCACGGCCGTTGTGTAGGGCGTAGCTGTTCAATCACACGGCAAAGTTGCAACACGCCCAGATCGTCGAATCGGCGTCCCGCTACTTGCACACCAATCGGCAGGCCACGCGTGCGGCTTCCGGTCGAGTAATTCCAATTGATCGACGCAGCAGGCTGTTCGCTCATGTTGTACGGCACGGTGAACGCGATGTGCTCGAGCGCCTGCTCAGGGTCATTGCCAGGACAACAGTATTCCGCTTCGAACGCTGGCACGGGCGACGTTGGCGAGATCACGAAGTCGTACGCGTGCGTTGCCTGCACGGTGGCTTCGCGCATCGCCATGATCTGCGCGTAAAAGCGCATGACCGTGTCGCCGGTGAAAGCCTTCGCTCGGTAGGTTGCCCAATGAACGATGAACGGCAAAATTTTCGCCTTCGCCTCATCCGACATCGGTGCGATGTCTGAATGGCTACGCGCCTCAAAGAAGCCGCATATGCCATCGAGCATTTGGCGCGTCAGAAAAGGCTTCAGCACATGAACGCTGGCGCCGTTTTGTTCCAGTAGTTGGGCGCAGTCCCAAGTCGCCGCGGCAACGTCGTTCTGCACTTCACGACCCGCACCGGCATCACTTAGAACGGCGATTCGCTTTCCCTTCAACGAAAAGCGTTCGAGGTCGGCGGCGAAATCAATTCGCGCCTCAGGAAGTGCCATAAAGTCGCGAAACTGCGGATCGGGCCGCGAGATCACGTTCATCAGCAACGCGGCGTCGCGAACCGTGCGCGTCATCGGGCCTGCGACACGCCCCATGTACGGCGGGTTAATGGGAACACGTCCGTTCGACGGTTTCAGGCCAAATATTCCGCAGAAGCTCGCGGGCAATCGAATCGAGCCACCGATATCCGTGCCTATGTGGAGCGGGCCGTATCCAGCCGCACATGCCGCTCCCGCGCCCGAACTTGACCCTCCAGGGTTTCGGTTGAGCTGCCAAGGGTTTCGCGTGACGCCGTGATAACTCGACTGGCCGCTCGAGAGCATGCCAAAGTCAGGCATGGTCGTTTTGCCGCAAAGCACGAGCCCCGCCTCACGGATGCGATCCGCAACCGGCGAATTCTCCGTCTTTGGTGCAAGTGAACCGACCGCGGTGCCGATGGGAGCAGCGTCACCACGCGTATACAGGTTTTCCTTTAGCGTGATCGGGACGCCATCAAGCGGCGACAGAGTTTCGCCCTGACGACGGCGCGCGTCGCTTGCTGCCGCCTCTGTACGTGCATCAATCGTCTTGTTCAGGAAGAGCGCGTTGAGCGCGCCTTCACACTCAAGCATGCGATCACCCACAGCGTCGAGCATTTGCAAAGATGTCAGCCCGCCAACGTCAAGTTGGCGGGCGAGGTCAGACGCGGTAAGCCAGCAATGTGTATTCATGATACGGAGTTTAGCGTTGCCACGCGCGCGAATGGGAACTGGACAACAGATAGGTCTGGGCGAGACGCCGAGTACATGGCTAGAAATGCAAAAAGCCCCGCTTGCGGGGCTTTTTTTCCCTCCGCGGCGGCTGTTACGCCCCGCGTAGGCAGTCTGCTTTTAGCGGACTATTTCTGCACACGACGGCGCTGGAATCCAGCGAAGCCAGCGATCAACAGGCCCATCAAGCCCAGACCAAGCGTACCCATCGTTGGGACGCCGACCGGCTGGTCGTCATCCGTCACTGTGACGGTTGCCGTCGCGTTGCCAACGATGGTCGCAGCAACGGACGGTCCGCTTGCCTTGAGAGTATCCAACGACGCGCCAATAGGTGCCGGCACGCTGATGGTCATCGTGTACACGCGAGTGTTCCCGACGGTCGTGTCATTGATGGTCTGCACGGTGGTCGGTACGGCCACCAAGCTTGCCGCCGCGGCTGGGCAAGTCACCGAGCCTGTCGTGCTGCCGGAATAAACGTCTCCGGTGTAAGCGGTAGCTGGCGTAATCGCAAAGTTGATTGTTTGCGATGCAGCAAGCGTTGGGCAGCTTACGCTAAAGCGAACGACCGTTCCCTCGGCGGTGGATGCTGCGACCGCAGCGCCCGTCGAACCCGCAACCGCATTAACCGCTGCGTCGTCGTCAGTGATCGTCGCCGTGGCGGACGCAGGCGAACCGACCGTGTAGTCCGTAGGCGCCGTAGGAGCAGCTACCGTGTAGATGATCGTTTCGGCGGGGTCAATCAGCGAGTCTTGGCAAGCCGTGATCGTTACCGTCGCAGATGACGAACCGCCAGCAAACGAGAGGGTTGATCCGGTTACCGTCGAGGTGTAGTCAACGCCAGCGGTACACGATGCGCCGTAAGTTGCAGTACCGGAACGACCGATGTTCACCACGAGCGCCGCACCCTGGACCGCTACGCTGCCGCCCGTACGGCTGAACGTAAACGTCGCTGTGCCAGCCGCTTCCGAAAGCGCGCCACCACCTGTGACAGTGACGACCTGTGGGCTGTCATCATCAGCGATCGTCAACGTCGCCGTCGCTGGTGAGCCAACCGTGTAGTCGGTGGAAACCGTCGGCGCCGCAACCGTAAGAATGACCGTCTCTGCGGCGTCAATGACCGTATCGTCGCATGGTGTCATGGTGATCGCAGCCGTCGAGGTGGACGCTGGGAAGGTGACCGTGCGTGGAGCCGCGGTCAGCGAAGCCGTGGCCGGACCGACCACCGCGAGCTGATAGTCCACACCCGCGGCGCAGCTTGTGCCGAAGGTAGCCGTGCCAGCGAGCGTCAAGTTCGCCGTCAAGGTCGCAGCTTGTTGTCCGCTGCTGCCGCCAGAACGCGTGAGCGTGAAGGTGCCAGGAACGGTGCCCTGCTCTGCTGGGCTTCCCGTAGCTGCAATGCTCACAGTTTGTGGCGAATCATCGTCAACGACCGACAGGGAACCCGTTGTTGTCGTGCCCAATGTGCCCGCAACCGGCGCGGAAATCGTGAACGTACCTGAACGGTTACCTTGGATCGTGGTGTCGTTAGTACGTGGCGAAATCGTGATCGATTGCGTCTGACCTGCACAGGCGGTGAAGTTCAAAGTGCCAGTCAACGCAGGTGCGCTGATGTCGCCAGGATTGGTCACGCCAGTAATCGCGTAAGCAACAGAGCCGCTCGTCGCGCCGCCAGTGAACGCGCCTGCGCAAGTCACCGTCAGTGTGTCGGTCGCGGCATTGCCTTCAGTCACGGTTGCCGTGGTCTTCGTCACCGTGTAAACAGCAGGCGTTTGGTTGTCGTTAACCGTTACCGCCGTTGCTGCTGGAGCCGTGACGGTGCCGCCAACCGTGGTGTTGGTGATATTCACGTTACCGGTTTGCTGTGCATTGAAGCCAGCATCAGCTGCGCGCGGGGTGACAGTCACGTTTTGAGGTGCGGAGCAGTCGGCGAACGACAGTGTTGGTGGCGATACCGTGAATGCGGCGTTGTTCGTACCCGCAACGCCAAGCGTCACCGGAGTCGGCGTGCCAATCGTGCCCGTGCAGCTAACAGCGATCGTTTGTGCGGCCCCGCCTTCAGAGAACGTCAGCGTTGCCGGCGAGCGCGTGAATGTGACATTCGTAGGTGGCAGCAGCTTGGTCAGCGTGAAAGACGCCTGCGTTGGCGTCCCGACTGGGTCGCCGGGGGTTGTGCAATCAGGGCTTGGTGTGCTTAACCCAGTAAATGCATCAGAGGACAGCACGTACGAAGAAGCGGTCGCTGACGCACCAGGTGCAATCGTGAAAGTTGCCAGCAATGTCGTGGCGCCGCCGGCAGTTGCCGCCGCGCCGTTGGGCGTGCCGCCCAGATCAGGCCCACTAGCGGGATTGTCGATCGTCAGTGGGTAGGCAGGCGAAGCCGTCGTCGCATCAGGCAA
Source organism: Pseudomonadota bacterium (assembly GCA_029571495.1). Lineage (GTDB taxonomy): Bacteria > Pseudomonadota > Gammaproteobacteria > Burkholderiales > Casimicrobiaceae > Casimicrobium. The sequence goes on along the minus strand of JAKPSO010000699.1, from coordinate 3,197 downwards.
GGCAGAGCCCAATGCGCGATTAGTGATCGTAAATAAGCCGCTCTGGCCCGCACCAGCAAGGAGCTTTATCGACGCACCACAAAATGGCTCACCGGCACCGGTCGTCGCACATAGCGAGACTGTCAACGCCGATCCACCAGGTGTGAACGTCGCGGAGCTTGCGCCGCCGCAGGCAGAGCCGCTAGACAGCGAAAAAGTAGTGGCGGCCTGACCTGCAAGCGGAACAGCGCCGAACGCTAAACCGCCAACCAATAGACCAGCTCGCGTGAGCCTGTTAAGGAAATTCATATATTGCTGCCTCATTTTTCTAATTCAAACTCGTGCCGGACGCACCCTTAACGACCCCGACGTCAGTCGCGTTAATCGTTCCGTTGGCGCTCAAATCGCTCTTAAAGTTGGATGCCGTCACGGCCACGCCCGATTGACCCTTTACAGTTCCAACATCGGTCGCATTGACGACGCGATTGCCGCTCACATCACCAACGAGGAAACCAACCACAACCGAAGCGCTCGGACCGCTGACACCATTAACGCCGACCGCAGACACTTGTACGCGAGCACCATTCGGCACCGTACCCAGCGTCACAATCATTTCCGTCGCTGTAAACGTCGTGCTGAGAATCGGAACGTTTGCTGCAGCTTGAGTGGTCGCAGTTACTGAGCTCACGCTCGTAGGCGCAGCCCCCGTGAATGCAAACACAACTTGATGGCCCGCGCCAGCTTGACGAGGCTCTACCGTAATCGTTGTACCCGTCAACGCGCCTGCTGGATCGATCGGGATATCGAAGGTACCCGCTGCTCCGTGCGTCTTACGAGAAACAAATGGGTTAGTCGACGCCAACGCGATAGTAGGAATCGACGCGTTGAACTGCACCGTAAACGACTTCTGAGTGAAGCCTGGGGATGCGCTCGCGTATGAATAATTTTGACCCGCATCCAGAGTTACGACCGTGGAGCCGGTAAAGTTGGCCGCGGTTGTTGCGGAGAACTTGAAAAGCTTGAGCGCACTCGATGACGCCGCTGCGGTGTCTGTATTGATACTGCCAGGATTCAAGCAACCACCCGTGGTGAGATCCGCAGCATCAGGCCAGCCCACCGAACCGTCTGCCGAGGCAACAACGCCGCTCGGTCGAATCGCGGTGTCAATCCAGCCCATGACAACCTGCGAGGTCGCGGGCACATCTTCCTGCTTTTGCGCGGCCGCGATACGACACTTCGTGTATTCCTCGGTGATCGTCACGTTGGTGAGCTTCGTGGCGTCGTACAAGACCTTGAGGCCCAGCCCGCTCTCGGCCCCAGCGGAGTTATCGCTGTAAATGCCGTAGAAAACCACCGGTTGGCTCACGTTTTTCTGAATCGTGGTGCCATGAAGATTCGTCCCGCCGCTGGCCGCGGTGAAAGGATCTACGGTTTGCACGGCGTTCGCAGAAAACGCAAAAAGAGCGGTTGCAATTGCTGCACCGCTCATGGCCACTGCTTTTACGAATGGTCTTGGCATATTTACTCTCCGTTTGATCGCCATGCTACACAACCTTTTCCACAATGTGAACCTTTGTATGCAGTAAATGCCACAGGTATTTCAACCGTGTAGCAAAGGGACAAAGCCAGTCCACCGTTAAAACGTATTTTTTACGCTATTTGCGACATCCATCCGCAAAAAAACATCTCAACATCAAATGCATTTTTGTAAAAGAAGAGACGCAGCGTCTCTCGGTACTCCAATGCAAAGCGCACAACCCGAAAACTCGGCTCATTATGCCGTCGTCATGACGGGTTGGCAATTCTTTCTCATGCGCCCCGGAGCCGCCATCGCACCGGCATGCGATGGCCGACTGCGCCAAGGGCGGATTGACAAGGCTCACGGTGCGAAATTCGTGCCGCAGTTTGCATTCAGGTTGTTCCTTGCGGCGTCCCACTGCGGCTGGCTGATGCCTGTGCCGTTAATGACCGCGCTTCCCGTGAAGCCGAGCATGGCACGAAGCAACACTAAGCCTTCCTTGTGCGCTCGAGCCTGGCTATCGCCATCCATGTCGAGTTTGCAAGCTAAGACGGCTGGGAGGACTGGCGATTCGAAGGCACCAATATCGACGGCTCCGTTGACGATCCGCGCGAAGCCAGTGCCACGCTGATCGAACGACGTGGCGACAGCGTTGTCGCCTGCGTCGAGCGCTGGACTGCCAGCACGCAGCGCGAGGGTAGGCGTAACACCACCGTTGCCATTTAGCCCTTCAAGTTTTGCGTCGAGATTGCAGAGCACCGCATTGGCTCCACAAGCGCCTGCGGGCATGTTGCCGCTGTTTTCAACGATTGAATTGGCGTACGCATAGGTAACGCCAGCGAGCACGGGGTTATAAACCGGGAAGTAACCGTTGCCGAATTGGTACTGGCCGAAGATGCTGTTCCGAACCGTGATCGATGCATTGGCGGCCGGGCCGCCAGGGAACGCAGCCACGCTAAATGCGTCAGTTGTTGACCCGTTCCGCGCCGAGGTGACGTTTTCGATCACGACGGCATTGGTGCCCGCTGCGGCGGTGGTGTTCACCAAGAACGCAGCGCCGCCCGTAGTGTGTGACGTATTTCCAGAAATCGTCGAATTGCGGAGGGTGTAATTGCCGGTGCTGTCGAAGAACAGTGCGTGGATGGCTTTCGCACGGTTGTTGTAAAAGGCTGAATCCGAGACCGTGAAATTTCGCCCGCTACCGCTGGCGCGAAGCGTCAAACCAGCCTCGTTTTCTGCGGCGTAATTGTCGTGAACCGAGAGCCTCACTCCAGCAAACGATACTGCGTCCGATACCGTCAGCACGGCGTAACCGCCGTTGGCGAAGCCCGGCGTGATCACTGCGCCAGCGCCGGTCGCGTTGCCGGAGACTCTGACGTCCCTTAGGGTTACGTTGTTATTGACGGAAATGATGCCTGCGCTATTGCCGCCGCTTCCGGCCAACGCGCTACCTATTACTTCGTTGCCTTCGATGTCTGAGTCGCTCATCGCGACATTGCCGCTACACACGACACGAAAGCCGCCAGTGTTGGTGGTGGCGACATTGCCGCGAATGAGCGTATTGGTCACGTTGACATCATGCTTGGACGTCCCAAGACAGTTGCCGTTAACGTCAAACACGTCGGTGAGTACTTCGAACCCGCCAATGCGCCCGTTGATCGCGCGATTGCCGACAACAGCGGAATCGCTGACGGTAGTG
>JAKPSO010000683.1 GCA_029571495.1 Pseudomonadota bacterium | reverse complement strand
CTATCCCGCGCGTGGCTTCGTCACGCTCCTCTTGATGCGCCTCGGCAACGCCGGTGGCTATAGCCCGTCGCAAATTCATTTGCTGTTCCGAAAGCTCCACGAATTTACGCATGACGCGCGCTTGACGGCGCGGCCGAGCGTCGACGGCGGCTTTGCAGTCAACCTCGCGGGTGCAGATGGACTGGTACCACGACACGCCGTGGCCGCAGGCGGGCAATATTTGTATTGCGACACCACGGCCATTCACGCGCGCGCACTGGCGTGGCTTGACCAAGTGGAGTCCGAAGACGGCGGGCGCAACGTCACGCTTGGCGGCTCGCTCTCGCAAAATCCGATTTTGGGTTTGCGCAGCGCCGTGCTGCGCATTGACCCCGAATTCAAGCCGCTCGCGCGTGCAAGCCAGCGCAACGATGACCGCGGTCGTGTGGTCGCCACGCACGGTGTAAACCGCGTTGCGGCGGCGATGAGCTACGACGCTGGAGAAATCGCCGAGGGCTTGGAGGGCGAAACCTACGACTACACCGACGTGCAGGAGATCGAGACGATTGGCGCGTTGCGTTCGTCGACGATGAAGCGACTCAAGCGCGATTTGCCGCCGAACGTTTCGACGCTTGACCTGCAGTTCTGGCACCTGCGTGATCGCAGTGACACCGGCTTTCGTTGCGTGATGCCCAACACGTCGCGGCAACAACTGCGCTTGCGTGACATCGTGGTCGTCACCGAGGAGCCGCCAACGGCGGGCTGGCAGGTGGCGACCATCGTGCGCCTGTTGAAACTCCCAGCGGGGCACATTGAACTCGGCTTGCAAGTGATTTCGCGCGAGGCCGACACCATCGAGCTGCGCACATTGCGCTCGAAGCAAGGCCTCTATCGCGACAACGCGTCGACGATGGTCGCGAGCGTTGTCTTTAAGGCTGTTCGCTTGAAGAGCTCATTCTTTGGGCGGCCCATCATGGGGCAATCGTGGATTTTGAACAACGCTGATTTTCAGTCGGGCGTGATCTACGAAATGCCCGGAACGTCGCGCCGCTTCGAGGCGACGGAGCTCATCAGCGAAGGGTCGGATTGGGTGTGGGTCCGGCCGACTGAGCTGAGCTAACGCCAACACTGGCCGCACATAGCAAAAGAGGCGCGAGAGCGCCTCTTTTTGTATCTAACAACTTTACTCAAAAAATTCGCTGTAACGACCGGCGGGTGGTCGTTGCGTGCAATTTTTGGCGAAACTCAACTTCCACAAAAATATCACGTAAACGACCGCGCTACAGTCTCTAGCGCGAAAAAGCTGTTGCGAATGGCGCAGTGCGGGAGCGATTACGCGACGCCGTTGGCTTTCAGCCACGCTGTGAGTTTGGCCCACGCGTCATCGGCCGCCGCTTTGCGGTAGCTTGGCCGATAGTCGGCGTTGAAGGCGTGCGGCGTGTCCGGGTAGACCACGATTTCGCTCTTCGTTTTGCCGGCTTTTTTCAAGGCTTCACGCATCTTCTCGACAGTGTCGACCGGAATGCCGCTGTCAGCGCCGCCGTAAAGTCCCAACACCGGCGCGTTAATTTTGTCGGCGACATCGACGGGGTGAGCGGGCGTGAGCGCGCTGGCCGCACCCACGAGGCGCCCGTACCACGCGCCCGCGGCTTTGACCGCGGGGTTGTGCGCAGCGTAGAGCCACGTGATGCGCCCGCCCCAGCAGAAACCCGTGATCGCGAGTTTGTCCACGTTGGCCTTGCCCGACGCCTTCGCAAACGCCACGCATGCGTCGAGGTCTGACATCACTTGCGCGTCCGGTACTTTGCTCACGATTTCGCTCATGAGCTTTGGAATGTCGCTGATCTTCGATGCGTCGCCTTGCCGCGCAAAAAGCTCGCCCGCGATAGCGAAGTAGCCGAGCTTAGCAAAGCGACGGCACACATCTTTGATGTGCTCGTGCACGCCGAAAATTTCCTGCACGACGAGCACGACCGGAAAGTCTTTGCCGGTCGCTGGCATCGCGCGGTAGGCCACCATGTCGCCGTCTTTGGTCGGGACCTTGACCTCGCCTGCGACGAGGCCGTCGGCGGATGTGGTGATGGTCTGCGCCGTCACCGGCAACACCGACGCGGC
>JAKPSO010000666.1 GCA_029571495.1 Pseudomonadota bacterium | reverse complement strand
GCCGCTCAGGGGCGCCCAGATTCCCGTTCGGCGCGGCTTCGGGTACGATTCACCCCTATTGCGCTCATTACGCGGCGGTTTTTTGCGGGTTTTCGATGGTTCGTTTTCTGATTTTGTTTTTGGTCATACAGGGGGCGCTATTCGGCGCGCAGCTCACACCCTGGGGTCAAGAGCATTTTGTGATTCCGTGGACCAATGGCTTGGCGCATTTCTGCGCGCAACTTGTTGCGCTCGTTGACTCGGGCGCAGTCGCTACCGGAAAAATATTACGCAGCACCACCAACGGTTTTGCCGTGAGTATCGAGGCTGGCTGCAATGGCATCGAAGCGACGATGGTGCTGCTGGCGGCGATCCTCGCGTTTCCGTCGACATGGAAACAAAAGGCTTGGGGCCTCGGGCTCGGTTTTCTCGCAGTGCAGGGCCTGAACGTTGTTCGCATCATCAGTTTGTTCTACCTCGGTCAGTGGAACATGACGGCGTTCGAATGGGCGCACCTCTACATCTGGCAAGCGCTTATCATGCTCGACGTGTTGATCGTGTGGCTCATTTGGGTGCGACGCATCAATCGCTCGGCGCGCAACGCGCAGCCACCGGAGGATGGTGGTCCCATGACTCCGTCGACGCCGATAGCGGCGTAGTCGGCGGAACTCCGAATGCCATCAACCATTGGCCTTTTCTTCCTGCGCATTCTCGCGTGGGTGCCACCCGTATTTCTCGCCTGGTACGTATTAGTGCCGCTTTTGCACTGGCCGATTCGGTGGTTTCTCTCGGGCATGGCGCTGTTGGGCGTGCCGGAGTTTGTGACCTCTATTCAACAAACGCTGCACGGTTTTGACTTTTTGACCAACTTGGCGCCGGGCGTGACGCCGGGGCAGGTGTTCCGCGCCGATGCGACGGTCAGCACCGAAGTCGACGCGCGGCTCTACACCTATGGAACGGCGCTCATGGCCGCGCTCACGCTCGCGGCGTGGCACCCCCAACGTTGGCGAAATCTCTGGTACGGCTGGCTCGCGCTGCTGCCGTTTCAGATGCTCGCAGTGTTCGCTGTTGGTATGAAACAAATTCTGCTCAACAGTGGCCCCGCCGTGCGCGAGCAAGCGGCATGGGCACAATGGCAGCTCGAAACCATTGCCTATCTCTACCAGTTCTCGACACTCATCATGCCGCCCGTCACGGCTCTTGCGGTGTGGTTCGTCTTGCATCGCAAATTCGTCGAGAAATTTGTCGGCGCCGACGTGATCACTATGCTCCGTGCAGCCGACGCGGAACGCAAAGCCGCGCATGAGCGTGCCACGCCCAAACCGAAACGACAGTAGAGTGCACAGCTAAGATCGCTTGGGTTTCGGCCACTTCGCGTTCTGCGGCAATCGCTTCTCGGCAGGCTCGGCTTCGATCACCAAGTCGGGAATGTGATTGAACGCGATGGACATGCGACCGGACTTCTGTGCGTTGAATGCGCCGCCCCAGAAGAGGGTGTTCTTTCCGAACTTGAGGTTCAGTTCATCGACGACGCGATCGAGTTTTTCTGTGTTCGGTTGCGCGTCGAACAGTGACAGCGATTGCCCTTCGCGCGGCGTGAGGCCGGAGAAGGCCATGCCAACGGCCATTGGCGAACCATTGCGGACCGCGCGCTCCAGCATCAACTTTTCGTAGAGCGATTGCACGGCGGCAAGCAGCGGGTGCGTGCGATCAGTCGCGTCGACGCGGACGTGATTTTTGTATTTCTCGCCGCCGCGCAGCTTTAAGTACAGCGATACATCGGTGGCGACAAACTCCGCGTCTCGTAGGCGCATCGCGGCCTTTTGCGTGAGACGCGAGAGCACCGCTTGCGCCTGCGTGTGCGAGCGCTCGACCGGTGCAAGCACGTGCGAATGGCTAATCGATGACGTTTTCGTTTCGCGTTGTTGCACGTCTTCACCGCGAAGTTTTTGCCAGAAACGTTCGCCCTCAACGCCGCCCCACACTTCGCGCAGCTTCGCGACATCCGCTTCGAGCAGTTGCGGTGTTGATTTGATGCCGTGATCGTGCAGGCGCTCAAGCATCTTGCGGCCGATGCCGACG
>JAKPSO010000659.1 GCA_029571495.1 Pseudomonadota bacterium | reverse complement strand
GCCAACGCCGTGCTCGACGGCACCGATGCAGTGATGCTTTCGGCCGAATCCGCGACCGGCAAATATCCGGTGGAGACGATTCGCGCGATGGCCGCCATCGCGTACGAGGCCGAGCGCTCGCAGGTTTACGAGCTCGATCGTGATTTCATCAACCAGCATTTCGCGCGCGTTGACCAAACCATCGCGATGGCGGCGTTATTCGCGGCGTTCCACCTGAACGCGAAAGCCATCGCGGCACTATCCACGTCGGGCTCCACTGCGCTGTGGATGAGCCGCCACGACAGCGGCGTGCCGATCTACGCGCTCACGCCCGAAGTTGGCGCAGCGCGGCGTGCGGCGCTCTACCGCGGTGTGCGTCCGGTCGTCGTTCCGTTTGTCGAGGATCGCGAGCTTGCGCTGCAAGCCGCCGAGGACGCTGTCGCGAATCGCGGCAAATTAGCGAAGGACGACGTCATCGTTCTCACCTGCGGCGAACCGATGGGCAAGAGCGGCGGCACCAACGCGCTCAAGGTTGTGCGCGTGGGCGAACGGCGCTGAGGTAGTCATATAGCTTTTCAGGCGCATCGACCGTACTGCGGTCGTTTCACGCGCTTTTCTTTGATTGTTGACTTGGTAATTTTTTCTTTACGAACGACTGCGCAACGGTCGTTTATGCGGAAAAGCTGTACCGACTGTAGCCTCGATGAAGCGAAGCGGAATCGAGGAGCACCGTGGTTCGATCGACAAATGCCTCGATTCCGTTTCACTGCATCGCGGCTACACTTTTGACATGGATTCCAAAGTCAAACCCACGGCTCGCGTTTTGCTCGGCATCACGGGCGGCATTGCCGCGTACAAATCCGCCGAACTCACTCGCCTTTTGGTGAAATCCGGTCGTGAGGTGACGGTTGCCATGACAGCCGCCGCGCGCGAATTCGTGGGCCCGGCGACGTTTCAAGCACTCTCCGGCCGCCCAGTGTTCAGTGACTTGTGGGACACGCGCCCCGACAACGGCATGGCGCACATCGAGCTCACGCGCACGAACGACGTGATGCTCATCGCACCCGCGTCCGCCGACTTTCTGGCGCGACTGGTGCATGGCCGAAGCGACGATCTGCTCTCGACGACGGTGCTCGCACGCACCATTCCGCTCATCGTCGCGCCCGCAATGAACCTGCAAATGTGGCAAAACCCGGCGACGCAGCGAAACGTCGCGACGCTGAAATCCGACGGCGTTCACGTGATCGGTCCCGGCAACGGCGATCAGGCGTGTGGCGAAACCGGTGATGGCCGCATGCTCGAACCGGCCGAAATAATGGCCGCGCTCGACGCTTGGGCACAGCCCAAATCGCTCGCAGGTAAGCGCATACTCATCACGGCGGGCCCAACGCAAGAGGCGATTGATCCGGTGCGAGTCATCACCAACCATTCGAGCGGCAAGATGGGCTACAGCATCGCGCAGGCCTGTGCAGACGCTGGGGCCGAGGTCACGTTGGTGAGCGGCCCGACACATTTGCCAACGCCTTTTGCCGTTCAACGCGTGAACGTCAACAGCGCGGCACAGATGCTCGCGGCCGTCGAAGCCGACGTCGACGACGCCGACATTTTCATCGCGGTCGCCGCCGTCGCCGACTATCGCCCGGCCACAAGCGCCGAACAAAAGATCAAGAAGACCGACACCGGACTCACGATCAACCTTGAGCCCACCGTCGACATCCTCGCCAAAATCGCGAAGTATCAACGCAAGGGCGCAGGAAAATCCGGCCCACCTTTCTGCGTAGGCTTCGCCGCCGAGAGCGAAAAGGTCGAGCAATACGGCGCCGAAAAACGCGCTCGAAAAGGCATCCCGCTCTTAATCGCCAACCACGCGCAAAGCACCTTCGGCGCGGATGACAACCAAGTCACACTCATCGACGAACGCGGCGCTGACGGCGCAACCCGGTTGCCGCGGATGCGCAAGCTAGCACTCGCGCGAGCGTTGGTGGCGGAGATTGCTGGGCGATTGAATGAAAACTCCGACGGCATCGTTATCGAAACGCTTTTGACGTGACCACGAGGCGATGCGGAAGCGGTTTTTTGCGCTGAACGCTCCAGCGGATCGAGGACGGATCTCTGTGAAGCGAGGGCGCCGCTGATGACGAACTCGGTCGGCGACGAACACGCGCGTGAGATTAAGCCGAAATAAGAATCCTGCAACGCCTCCGTCAGCGCCTTCGCAGGCGACTACTCCCACGGTTTGAACGGAGCAATTCCAACTACATCACCAGTTTTCTTGTCGATCACAACCGCCATGTCCTCGCTGCGCGCCTTGAGGCCCTGAAAGACAACTTCGTCTTCTTTGTAGCCTCGTTCTTGTAGCCACATTCTGATGGCAACCTCCATCCCGCTATTAAATTGACGCAACTCAAACATTGGTCGCGACCTCTGCAAAATTTCTTCTTTCATGCTCGCGAGCGGCGCATGGTACTTTGGAAAGTGCCCGTAGTCGGCACCGCCGAGCGCGCTGAACATTACCCGTTCACGCTCTTTCGCATCGACGGGCCGATTGATACCTACCCACGTTGGCCCCCACAACGGCAAAGTCTGCTTCGCGGTTCGCAGTTCGTCGCGTTCAACTTCGTACGCTTGAACCACGTCGAAGCGATGGCCGAGCGCGACAACGTACACGGGCCGGCCCGCGAGCAATGTATGAACGCCATAACCCAGAGCGACAATCTGAATAAGCGCGATCACTGTCAGATCGAACTTCAGCGACTTTTTGCCCTGCTTAAACACAATCAGAGTCAGCAGTGGCCCCAACGCGACGTCAACTCCTAGCAGCAATAGAAATATGTCTTGCCCCCCTAACGCTTGAAACAGCGGCGCGGGATACCAAACGAATCTGAACAGCGCAAGCAGCACGAGCGCGACAAGTAGGCAAACGGCAAGGTGGATCAGGGCGGCACGTATACGCGTCATATTGAATCATTCCTTCGTCGGTGATCACCAAATTGCTACTTACGCCGCGAATTCAAGCGGAAGAGACACTTGCTCTTCGAAAACCTGGGCAATGCCGGTAATACTCCGACGTCAGCCTCCCGACTTGCTGTGAGATCTTGCCCTAGGTCGTTGATTTACCGTATTCGGAGCACTCGACAGGTCCCAGCCGTGCGGCCGGCCAGACTGAGCCCAAGAGAAATACAGTAACCAACGACGCGACAGCGGAATCACAACGCGATTCACGCCAGAACTCAGAGTTTGCGCGATCGCTGGACAATTGACCTTCAATCACGGTTACATGCCCTAGGCAACTGCGCTCAAGACATCGCCACGTGAAATGCTTCCACCAGTAACTGGCGCGACGTCCGTTTCGACACAAAAGGACTCAGCATTCACCACTGCGAATGAGTATTGAAATGAGGAATTCCAACTGCCGCAATACTTCCGGGCTGCATGCTGGATCGCCAAGGGAACGCAGCTAGCTTGTTGGTTACGCTGGCGATTTCTCCCATCCTCTAGGAAACAGACCGAACAACACATAGGTACGGTTGGCGCTACGATCACGCATCCATTGCTGCGAAACGACGCATGTCCTATCGGTGGTTGGGAGCAAACTGACAGTCAACACCTACCAATGAGCGAAACGGTTCTGCTGTCTTAAAAAAACAAACCCCGCCGAAGCGGGGTCCGAAAAGTTGGGGCGACTCGCAAAAGCTAACTGAAGCGCATCCAAAGCCAGCCAGTGCAGTCGCCCGGAAGAACTACTTACATTCAGTGGGCGAGTAGCGCGCAACCAAAGTGCCGGCGGTGACTGGCAAACCGCGCGCGGTAGCAGTCGTGGTACCAACCCCGGCGCAAGCCCAGTCAATAGCGCCGTTCTGACCGTTCGTCAGAACCGCGACAGCGCCGCCGTTTGTTCTGCTCGACGGCGTCAATACCAAAGTCTGACCATTGATTACCGTCAAGCCGTTGTTAGCGTTACCGGCGATCGTTACCGTAATCCGACCATTCGCGCCACCCACCGTCGCAGTGTTAACGTACTTAGACGTCGGTGGATTCAAGGCGACCTGGGCGGAATACGCAGCAACCCCCGCGAGGCCATTGTCCTGAAACGCTTCGGCAACGCCGATTTTCAGACTACCGGCCAGCGACAGAGCTTCAGTTACTTTAGAGCGAATCGTGTAGTCGGTGTACTGCGGAATAGCGATAGCCGCCAGAATACCGATAATCGCCACGACGATCTTCAGTTCGATGAGGGTGAAACCCTTTTGGATAGCACGTTTCATTTTCAATTTCCTTCCCCGGATTGGGATTTGAGTTTTCAGCGAGGTACGCTGCATGGGTGACCTATTGCAGCGGTCGTGCCAGTCGGCATGCCAATCGCGCGAAAAAGTTATAACCTGTTGATTTTGCTAGCAAATATCATTTTTCTGAATGATATTGTCATGACAAATCGTGTGCCAACAGTCAAACGGGCGTTCGTTTCGGCGAAAACGTGTGACGATTTTTGTCAGTTGGGTGACGAGGCATGACGTAAATTTGTCGTCAGGGCCGATTTGAGGCGCTACGAAGGCGCAGGCAAAATCCGGGTTGTGCGCAAGGGGCGAAAAACCTCAACGTCGTCGTAACACGACGCTATTTCGTTCTCGGCAAACCATCCTGGCACGCCGAGAATCGGCAGCGGTAAGCGGTGTTCGTCCGCGGCGAGCAGCGCGCCGTCCTTTATGCGCGCCGCCATCCATGCGTCGAGCTCTGGCAGCGGCGTGTGAGGCGGCAACGGAATCCACAACGCTTTCACGGTGAGGCCCTGATGCGGCTTCGCGCCGAGTTGTTCCAGGGTGCCATGCCCGAACAGGATGACATGCGTGTCGCGCGTGAATTCTGCGCGGTGCGCAACGAACAACGCGTTCCATTGATGTCCTCGGTGCAACGCCTTCAAGTCGTCGCGCTGGCTCACGATAACAGCACCCGCTTCGTCAAACAACGTCAGCACATCGCGGCGACGTGGGCGGCCGTTGGCCGTATTGGCGGCTCCGAGCGCCACGTGAATTTCGCTGATGATGCGTTTGGTGCGCGGAAACGTGCGCCACACAATCGCATTCATTGTGTCGTGCAGATTGTCCGGTCGCACGATAAGCTCGTTGCGCTCGACAAGCGCGCGCTCGAAATCAAGCGCACCGGGAGCGCGGGGCGGCGGCGAAATAAAACGTGGAAGCGCCTCGCCGTATTCGTGCAATGAAAGTGACGCTTCACGATACGGCACGAACGCCGCGTGCGAGGCCAGCACTTCGGGGATCGCGGCGAACATGACGGCGTCACGCACCACGTCAACGATGTTTGCCGCCCATGCTGAAAATCACGAGCGCGACGATGATGAAGGCGATCACCGCGAGCGTGATCTTGATCCAACTCTTTGGATACTCGCCTTCGATCTTTCCGGTGACGGCGTTGATGATGACTTGAAAATCCTTGGCGCTGTAGGTGTACGTGAGGAGCCACACTGGCGCGAGGATGTGCTTAAAAGTCTGACGCGAAAAATCGGCGTTGACTTGCAAGTTGCGCTGCGTGTCGCCCGGCACTTGTTGCGAGCACAGTTGCTGCGTTTCGCCCATCATGCGCTCGCGACTCAGCTTCGCGGCGGCTATCAAATCGAATT
>JAKPSO010000653.1 GCA_029571495.1 Pseudomonadota bacterium | reverse complement strand
GCCTCGTACGCGATGGCGGCCATCGCGCGAATGGTTTCGACCGGATATTTGCCGGTCGCGGACTCGGCCGAAAGCATCACGGCATCGGTGCCGTCGAGCACGGCGTTGGCCACGTCGCTAACCTCCGCACGGGTTGGCACCGGTGCGTTGATCATGCTCTCCATCATCTGTGTGGCAGTGATCGCGAGCTTGTTCTTTTCACGAGCGCGTTTGATCATGCGCTTTTGCGCGGCCGGTACGGCGGCATTGCCGATCTCGATCGCGAGGTCGCCACGCGCAACCATGATGCCGTCGCTGGCGTCGATGATTTCGTCGAGGATGTGCGGAATGATCGCTTCTGCACGCTCGATCTTCGCGATGAGTTTCGCCTTACCGCCGCCCGCAGCGAGCACGGTGCGCGCGGTTTGCATGTCGGCGGCGCATTTCGGGAACGACACTGCGAGGTAGTCAACGTCAATCGCGACTGCGGTTTTGATGTCTTCCAAGTCTTTTGCGGGCAGCGCGGGCGCTGTGAGCCCACCGCCAAGACGATTGATGCCTTTGTTGTTGGAGAGTTCGCCGCCGAGCTCGACGACGGTGAACACTTTGTCGCCATCGACGCGCTCAACTTTGAGCTGAATGAGTCCATCCGCGAGCAGCAACGTGTCGCCGACTTTGACGTCGCGCGGCAGTTCTTTGTAATCGAGGCTGGCCTGATGTTCGTTCGACACCAAGGCTTTGCTGTCGAGCGCGGCATCGAGCAAAAATGGCTGACCGGCGACGAGCATCGCCTTGCCGTTTTCGAATTTACCGACGCGAATTTTCGGGCCTTGCAGATCGCCCATGATGGCAACCTCTCGGCCGACGCGCGCCGCGGCTTCGCGTACGCGCGAAGCACGACCGGCGTGATCCTCCGGCGTGCCGTGCGAAAAGTTGAGGCGGAAGACATCGCATCCGGCCTCGATCATCGCGGCAATGATTTCAACGGTGTCGCTCGCAGGCCCGAGCGTGGCAACGATTTTGGTGGCTTTCATACGGGCAGTGTAGCGCCCGTATGTTTCTGTAGTTCGCGGTAGTTCGTTTGTGCGATTGCGCGGCGCACCAAGGCAAAACTACTCCTTGCAATCGCCTGCGCGCTTGGCCGAGATCGATTCCTTGCGATGCTGCTTCTTGCCGAATTTGGTTCCGATCGTTTCGGAATCGGCGGTGTATTCGCTGGGGCTGACGATCGTGATGATCGTGGTGTTCTCACCGACGATGCCAAACAAATTGCACTTGGCGTGAACCTTGTAGCGGTTCTCGCCGATCTTGCTGTCCTCAGCTTTGCAGAGCATATTGGTGATGGACAAGACGCGCGCGATTTCCTTCTTTGGACTCGCGCAGTATTCAGTGTTGCGCGTCTCATACTCGACGGGATTTAGATCGAGTTTTTCCATTTTGCGCTCGACCTTCCAAAGCCCTGGCTGCAATTGATCGAGCGGGATGGAGTCAAGCGCGACCGCCGCAGACGTGAAGCCAACGGTGAGCGTAGCGAGAACGAGATGTCTAATGTTCATGGGGGGCGGGGCGTTCCTACTGTTTCGTTCCTCCCCTCGTCCGAGAGGAGGAGGCTACGCAATAACGCGCGCCGCGCCACGCGTGTTGACGACGTGGACTAGAGGTCGGTAACAGCGCCTTGGCTCGCGCACGATGCGAGTTTGGCGAACTTGTACAGCACGCCACGTGTGTACTTGATCGGAGGCGGTGTCCACTTCGCTTTGCGCGCGGCAATCGTGGCTTCGTCGACGTTGAGCTGTAACAGCAATTTGTGCGCATCAACGGTGATCGAATCGCCTTCCTCGACGATGCAGAGCAGGCCTCCGACTTGCGCTTCCGGTGCGATGTGACCGACTACCATGCCCCACGTGCCGCCCGAGAAGCGACCGTCGGTGATGAGTGCGACGGTTTCGCCCATGCCTTTGCCGACGATGGCGGACGTTGGCGAGAGCATCTCGCGCATGCCGGGGCCGCCCTTGGGCCCTTCATAGCGCAGCACAATAACGTCGCCGTGTTTGATCTTGTCGGCCATGATGGCTTCCATGCACTCGGGTTCGCTGTTGAACACGCGCGCCGGGCCGGTGAGCACGGGGTTTTTCAAACCAGTGATTTTTGCGACGCAGCCCAGCGGCGCGAGGTTGCCCTTCAAAATCGCGAGGTGGCCTTGTGCGTACAAAGGATCGTTCGGTTGCCGAATGACGTCTTGATCTTTACGCGGCAGGTCGGGAACGTGCGCGAGTTCTTCGGCCATCGTGCGGCCCGTGATCGTCATGCAATCACCGTGCAGCAAGCCCATGTTCAGAAGCATCTTCATGACCTGCGGCACGCCACCGGCCTTGTGCAGATCTGTCATCACATATTTGCCCGACGGCTTCAGGTCGCACAGCACTGGTACTTTCTTGCGCATGCGCTCGAAATCGTCGATCGTCCAATCGATGCCCGCCGCGTGGGTAATTGCAAGGAAGTGCAGCACCGCGTTGGTCGAACCGCCGGTTGCCATGATGACCGCGACCGCGTTTTCGACTGATTTCTTGGTGAGAATGTCGAGCGGTTTCAGGTCATTCTTGATCGCTTCGAGCAACACGCGCGCCGACTCGGCCACGCTGTCGGCCTTCTCGGGATCGGGGTTCGCCATCGACGACGAATAAAGGAGGCTCAGCCCCAGCGCCTCGAAGCTCGACGACATCGTGTTCGCCGTGAACATGCCGCCGCACGCGCCGTTGGTCGGGCAGGCGTGCTTTTCGACGCCGTCGAAATCTTCCTGACTCATGTTGCCCGCGTTCATCTTGCCCACGGCCTCGAACGCGGAGACGACGGTCAACGCCTCGCCTTTCCAGTTGCCCGCTTTGATCGTGCCGCCGTAGCAGTAAATCGACGGGATGTTCATGCGGCACATCGCGATCATCGCGCCGGGCATGTTCTTGTCGCATCCGCCGACGATTAACACGCCGTCCATGAGCTGACTCTGTGTCGCGGTCTCAATCGCGTCGGCGATGACTTCGCGCGAGACGAGCGAGTACTTCATGCCTTCTGTGCCCATGCTGATGCCGTCGGTCACGGTGATCACGCCGAACATTTGCGGCATGCCGCCTGCCGCGTGAATCGCCTCGACTGCGCGATCCGCGAGCGGTCCAATGCCCGCGTTGCACGGATTCATCGTGCTGTGGCCGTTAGCAACACCGACGATGGGTTTATCAAAGTCGCCGTCGCCAAAGCCAACGGCGCGAAGCATGGCGCGATTAGGAGAGCGGTTGATACCGGCGGTGATAGTTTTGCTGCGGCGATTGAAAGACATGGTGTATTTCGTGAGTTCAGGGGAAATCGCTGCGAACGCGGCGAGACTTCAATTTTAGGCCTCGCTACACTTGCGGCATGCTGATCCATCCTCAATTCGACCCCATCGCCTTGCAAATCGGACCGCTCGCCGTGCGTTGGTACGGCCTGATGTACCTCGCGGCATTCGTCCTTTTTATGCTGCTGGGCCACTACCGCGCTCGGCGCCAAGCGGCGCAGGGCTGGAAAACGTCCGACGTTGACGACATGTTGCTCTACGGCATTTTGGGCGTCGTTCTCGGCGGGCGCATTGGCTACTGCCTGTTCTACAAACCCGGTTATTACCTCGCCAACCCGTTGGAGGTTTTCGCGGTATGGCAGGGCGGCATGAGTTTTCACGGCGGTTTGCTCGGTGTGATCTTTGCGATGTGGCTCTACGCGCGACGAAGTCCATAACGTTCCAGAACGGACGTTCCGTGCGTCGCGCCGCTGGTGCCGCTCGGCTACGGCTGTGGCCGTATCGGCAACTTCATTAACGCCGAGCTTCCGGGCCGCCCCGCCGACGCGAGTCTGCCGTGGGCGATGATTTTTCCGAACGTCGACCAAATTCCGCGCCATCCCTCCCAGCTCTACCAATTCGGCATGGAAGGAATACTTCTTTTCGTCATCGTCTGGCTGTACTCCAGCAAGCAACGCCCCGCGGGCCGCGTCGCAGGCGTATTCGCGTTGGG
>JAKPSO010000652.1 GCA_029571495.1 Pseudomonadota bacterium | reverse complement strand
TTCGGTGGCGCGCCGTGTCAGGGGTTTTCTCTGATGGGGAAGCGTGCGCTGGATGACCCCCGAAATCAACTTGTCTTTCATTACGTTCGCATCATCGATGAGCTTCGTCCAAAGTACTTCGTGTTTGAGAACGTTAAGGGGCTTACGCTCGGTCAACACGCAAGGTTTCTCGAAGAGCTGATTTCCGCGCTCCGGGGCGTCGGTTACGACGTGGTTCTGCCGTATAAAGTATTGAATGCCGCCGATTACGGTGTCCCGCAGGATCGCAGACGATTATTTTTGTTAGGCGCACGTCAAGGTTTGGCTGCTCCTAGTTACCCGCTCGCAATCACGATCAGAACCAGCGTCGATGAAGCAATCGGTGATCTGCCCGATGCTGACGCGTTCGACGAATTGCGCGACAACGATTCCGTTCGAATCAAATGGAAAACCAAGTCGCCGTACGCGCGCCGTCTTCGCGGCTTAGCCGTGGACGACGAAGACTTTGGGTACGAACGCGTACATGACAACAACACGCTCACGGCTAGCTTGAGGACGGAGCATTCTGTCCTCTCACAAACTCGTTTTGCGGCAACCCCACATGGGCAAACCGAACCGATTAGTCGGTTCCGAAAACTGCCTCCCAATGGGCTCTGCAATACCTTGCGCGCTGGGACTGACAGTGCGCGAGGCGCGTTTACGTCGCCACGCCCGATCCACCCAAAATTCCCTCGCGTGATCACCGTCAGGGAAGCTGCCCGGTTGCACTCATTTCCAGACTGGTTCCGATTTCACACCACGAAATGGCATGGTTTCCGTCAAATCGGTAACAGCGTACCCCCGCTATTGGCACGCGCCGTCGCGGCTGAAATTCGAAGTGCGCTTGGGATTACTCCCACGCGCCCGGATCACTCGCTCGAACTTGGTAGCGAGGCCCTAGTAACTTTCGACATGGGCATGGCGGCTCGGCACTTCGAAGTGCCAAGAAATACCATAGCTCAGCGAGATCGCAAGTCGTCCGTGAACCAGATCTCGCTATGGGAAGAAACGCATGCGTAAAGCTACACAGACTCCGACTGCGAAGCCCGTCCGCAAGCCCAATCGCTATCATGCAATTATCGAGCAGGTCTTCAAAAGGCATTACCAACCTGGCCTCGAAGAGTTCGAATTTTCGAGATCTGAGTTTGACGAATTTGCCACTTTGCTCGGCATTGTGCTTCCCAAGAACCTCGGTGACATCCTCTACACGTTTCGCTACCGTAGCGAACTCTCGGATGACATTCGCAAGACCGCTACCGATGGCAAGGAGTGGATTATCGAAGGCGCGGGGCGAGCTGTTTACCGGTTTCGACAAGTCCGACGCAATCGAATAGTTCCACGCGAGGAACTCTTGACAATAAAAATCCCGGACGCTACCCCGGAAATCATCGCGAACTACGCACTCAGCGATGAGCAGGCCCTGCTCGCAAAGGTGCGTTACAACCGGCTCGTCGACATATTTTTGGGGATCGCGGCGTTTTCGTTGCAAAACCACCTGCGAACGACGGTGAAGGCCGTTGGACAAATCGAAATCGATGAAATTTACGTCGGGGTAGATCGTCATGGTCGCCAGTTTGTCGTGCCAGTTCAAGCCAAGGGCGGCAACGACAAGCACGGCGTCGTACAGACACAACAAGACATCTCGTACTGTTCACAAAAGTTTCCGGGCCTAATCTGTCGCGCGGTGTCTGCCCAGTTCATGAGTGACCAACGAATTGCTATGTTCGAGCTGACCGTTCAGGCCGGCGAAACTCGTGTCGTGGAAGAACGCCATTACCAACTTGTTTCAGCAAGTGAGATTTCGAGTGCTGACTTGGAGCAGTACTCGATGCGAAACGACGGCGATTCACCGCCCGCACCCAAACGCGCTCCGAAAAAAGCTTAGTCACGACCCACCGCAGTCGAAACGACGTCTGCTGCGCAATGCGGGACGCGATCCGACTCTTGCGACCGGCCAACTCCGTGCTATCGTGCGCACTTTGTAGTATTTCGTGTCGGGCTTAGCCGCCCGACAGTTGCCCCCTAAGGAGAACCGTATGCCCGGCCTATTGCCTAACGTCGACCCGAATGGGTTACTTGAATTTTCAGTCGTTTACACAGACCGCTCGCTGAACCATATGTCGAAGCGCTTCGGCGGTGTGATGCGCGAAATATCTCGCATGTTGAAGACGGTGTATCACGCGAAGTCTGCGGTCCTAGTGCCCGGTAGCGGAACCTTCGGCATGGAGGCCGTGGCGCGGCAATTCGCGACGGGCAAGAAAACGCTGGTCATTCGTAACGGTTGGTTTAGCTATCGCTGGACGCAAATTTTCGACATGGGCGGCATTCCCGCCTCCAGCATCGTGATGAAAGCGCGACGCACGGGCAGCGGCAAACAATCGCCATGGACGCCCGCGCCGATTGATGAGGTCGTCGCAACCATCGCTGCCGAGAAGCCCGCGGTCGTCTTCGCGCCGCACGTTGAAACGGCGGCAGGGATGATCCTGCCAGACGACTATTTGCGTGCCGTGGCCGATGCTGTGCATGCGGTCGGTGGCCTCTTTGTGCTCGACTGCATTGCCTCGGGCGCAATGTGGGTCGATATGACCGCGACCGGCGTTGACGTGTTGGTCAGCGCGCCGCAAAAGGGATGGAGCAGTTCGCCGTGCTGCGCGATGGTGATGCTCTCGGAGCGCGCGCGCGCGGCCATCGACGGCACCACGAGCACGAGCTTCGCGTGTGATCTGAAGAAGTGGATGCAGATCATGGAAACGTACGAAGGCGGTGCGCATGCGTACCACACGACGATGCCCACCGACGCACTCACACGGTTGTGCGACGTCATGCTGGAAACCGAGGCGTATGGCTTTGATCGCGTTCGTTCCGAGCAATTAGCGCTCGGCACTAAAGTGCGCGCGCTGTTCGAAAGTCGCGGTATTCCGAGCGTTGCAGCCGAGGGCTTCAAAGCGCCGGGCGTGGTTGTGAGCTACACCGAAGATGCGGAATTGCAATCAAGCAAAAAATTCCTCGCCGAAGGGCTGCAAACCGCCGCTGGCGTGCCGCTGCAGTGCGACGAACCCGCCGATTTCGCGACCTTCCGTATTGGCTTGTTTGGTCTCGAAAAATGGCACAACGTCGACCGTACGGTGGCGCAGCTCGCGGCGGCGTTGGATCGGCTTGGCATCAAGCCGGCCGCAAATACGCAGTCTCATGCCCCAAGCCTCACGCAGCGGGAAACCGCCACCGCCTAGTTCGCGTTGAGTTCAACCCACAGTGCCGCCGAAGCTCGCTTCGTGCGGCATTTTTCTTCTCCACGACGCACGACCGATGCGACCCTCAATGACTAAGCGTTGGCCGTGGATCGCGGCGACGCTGGCGATTGCATTGGTTGGCAGCGTGTATCTCGGCGAACGCTCGATCTCGCAGATGCGTGACGCGTTCGAAACGGATGCGCGCATCATGCATCGCTTATTGAGTCAACGCGCGGTGCAGCACGACGCGATTCTCGCCACGCTCGGTTTGTTGCAATCAGCCGCAGACCACGATGATCGAGAGCGGCGTTTGTCGTCCGTGTATCCGCAAGTGTTGTCCGTGGCGAAGCGAAGCGGCGACGCGCCGTGGAGCGTGCCAGACCAAACCGCGGCGCTCGCGGCCGCTGAGACCGGATCACGCGCCGTTGCGCGGCCGGTACTTGCGTCCGTCGATTACACCGCCGGCCGGTTTTGGGTGGTGCAGGCGTCGCCAACGATGAGCCACGCGCTGCTCATCGATATGAAAAGCATGGTGCCGTGGAGCGAATGGCCAACGGCGAAAGACGGCGCGCCCGATCGTGACAGAGCGGTGCGCGTCGCACTGGCGATTGGCGCGAAGGAATGGACCGTGCAGCCCGGCAGATCGTTGGGTTCACCTTGGCAGTTTGAGTTCCGAAAACATCTGGCGACCGAGAGCCAGCCTTTTGATGTGGTCGTCACGCGGTGCGTCGCGTGGGGCGAATTGCCGTGGGTGATGATGCTGGGTTGGTGGTTGGTATCGGTGGCGTTGATCGCCGGACTCAGCACGTTTCTGCGACAACGTCGCGCTCGAGAACGTGCCGAGGAATTGCTGCGTCTGGGTCAAGTCGCTCGTCTTAATTCGCTCGGAGAACTCGCGGCGGGTATGGCGCACGAATTGAACCAACCGCTTACCGCTGTGCTTGCGAACACGCAAGCCGCTGCGCGTCTCCTGAAAGACGATCCACCGGACGTCGAGACAGCACAACCTGCGATGCAACGAGCGGTCGAGCAGGCGCGTCGCGCGGCGGACGTGTTGGCACGGCTGCGAGCAAGCGTCGCATCGCCGAACCGCGCTTTGCCACTGCAGGTCTTATCACTCAATGGCGCTGCACGCAATGCGCTTTATCTCCTGGAACCGCAGTTCCGCGTGCAGCACATTAGCGCCGAGGTCGTTGCATTACGCGAAGTCGAGGTCATGGCCGATGCGACCGCGTTGGA
>JAKPSO010000951.1 GCA_029571495.1 Pseudomonadota bacterium | reverse complement strand
TGCGGGCTCCGGCGCATCTTTGTAGAAGCCCGCGACGTGGTGGTGGCCGGATAGCGCATGGCATACGAGCACCGCATTGCTGTGTGCGGCGTTGAGCTCGCCGTAGGTTTCGACCGTGAGGTCGTAACGGTCAAGCGTGGCGCCGGACGCGAAGGTCAACGGCGTCTCGAACGCGATTTTCTGCGGCGACACGAAGCCGACGGAGTCTGAAGGAATGATCATGATCAAGAAAAAAGCCCGGAAGCCAAATGAGTTCAGGCTTGCGGGCTTGAGGAGTGACGCTGCTGGAGGAGTCAAACCATTGGGCGACCGTGAGGCACACCTCACGCTTTAGCAATTTTGACGAACTCCACCAGAGGTGGATCGTCTCGCCCGCAAGCTGTTACATCAAATCGGCGATGAGCTAATGATACCGAATCGCCGCAGTTCGGCAAAATACCCACATGCAACGCATTGCCATCATCGGCTCCACGGGGTCCGGAAAGTCGACGCTCGCCCGTGCGCTTTCGGAACGGCTCGCGATCCCGCATACCGAGCTCGACAATCTGCATTGGCTACCCGACTGGCAAGAGTTGGACGATCCATCGTTTCGAGTGCTCGTGGATGCAGCAACTGCGAAGCCTGAGTGGGTAATCGACGGCGGCTACTCCGTGGTGCGCGACCTGGTGTGGGGGCGCGCCGACACCATCGTATGGCTCAACTACTCGCCATTGCGTACAACGTTGCAGCTCCTGAAGCGAACGGTTGTCCGCAATGTGCGTGGTGACCCGTGTTGCAACGGAAACCGCGAATCGCTGCGCCGAAGTCTCGGCCGCGACTCGATCATGTTGTGGCTACTGAAGTCCTACGGGATGAATCGACGCAATTTTCCGCCGGCGCTGACGCGTTATGCGCACGCCGAGCAGTTCGTGTTTCGCACGCCCGACGAGACCGCGCGGTGGTTCGCGTCGCTTCCGATCAGAGCGCGTTAAGGCGTGCCAGTGACGCCGCGATGCTGTCCGGATCGTCGCTGCGCAAGATGCGGTTGGCGAGCGCTTCGCACTCGGGGATGTTGGAGGTCAAGATGCGCTGCTTGATGGTCAACAGCTGCGCCGGATGCATCGAGAAATTTCGCAGGCCAAAGCCCAGCAACAAACGCGTAAGCCGCAGTTCGCCCGCCATCTCACCGCACACGGCGATCGGCGTTTTCGACTTGTTCGCGGCGCGGATCGCCTGCGCGATGAGCTTCAACACCGCAGGGTGCAACGGGTCATACATATGTGCGACCGCGTCGTCTGTACGATCAATGGCCAACGTGTATTGGATCAAATCGTTGGTGCCGATCGAGAGGAAGTCGAGGTGCTCAATGAAGTACGAGAGCGAGAGCACCGCCGCCGGGATCTCGATCATGCCGCCGATTTCAACGTCGTGATCGTACGCGATCTTTTGCGCCACAAGTTCGGCCTTAGCGCGCGCGAGGAAGCCCAAGGTTTGCGCAATCTCGTGCGCGTTGGCGAGCATCGGCACGAGGATTCGCACACGCCCGAACGCGCTCGCTCGGAGAATCGCACGAAGCTGCGTCATAAAGAGTTTGGGTTCGGCGAGACACAAGCGAATCGCGCGAAGGCCCAACGCCGGGTTGTCGCTCGGTCGGTCCCCGAGGCCCGGCATCCGTTTGTCGGCACCGAGGTCGAAGGTGCGAATCGTGACGGGGCGGCCTTGTAGCCCCTCGACTGCCGCCTTGTACGCCTCGAACTGCTCGTCCTCGCTCGGCAAATCGTCGCGATGCATGAACAAGAATTCGGTGCGGAACAAGCCCACGCCATCGGCTCCGTTCTCAAGGCAAGCTTTGCTGTCTGACGGCAGCTCGATGTTGGCGTTGAGGTCAACCGCAGCGCCGTCGAGTGTCACCGCGCGCGTGGAAACGAGGCGTTTGAGCTTTTGCCGATCGAGTCGTTGTCCGTCTTGCTTGAGCATGTACTCGGTGAGCACGTGCTCATCGGGGTTCACGATCACCAGACCGTTATCGCCGTCGATGATGACTTGTTCAGCTTCCCGAATTAGCGAGCGCGCGTTGTGCAACGCGACCACCGCCGGGATGCCGAGCGAGCGCGCCACGATGGCCGTGTGCGACGTCGCGCCGCCAACGTCGGTGACGAACGCAGCGAACGCAGATTCCTTGAAGTGAATCGCGTCGGCCGGAGAGATGTCATGCGCAACCAGCGCCGTCGCGTGCTTTGGATTGATGAGCGGCAACGCGCTAGGCCGACCCATCAACGCTTTGACAATTCGCTCGACGACTTGCACCACATCGTGCGCTCGCTCGCGCAGGTACGCGTCCTCGAATTGCTCGAATTGTTCGACGAGTTCGCGCATCTTCTGCGTCACGGCCCATTCGGCGTTGCAATGCTGCGCTTCGATGACGCGCTTGGGCTCGTTGGTTAACTGAACGTCGGTCAAGATCATCCAGTGAACATCTAGGAACGCGCCGAACTCGGCCGGCGCGTCGGAGCCTTTCATGCGTTCGTGCAGCGCTTCGAACTCCGAGCGCACGGTGGCGAGCGCCGCATCGAAGCGCGCAAGCTCCGCGGGCACTTGATCTGCCGCGATGTCGTAGTGCGCCACTTCAAGCGTGGCGTGCGACACCAACTGCGCCCGTGCAATCGCAATACCCGGCGCCGCTGCCACGCCATGCATGACAAACGAAATTTTGCGCGAAGGATCAGAAGCGAGGTTGTTGGGGTTCACGGGATTAATGGTAACAAGACTGTGTGACCGCGAATCGCAGGGGCTAGGCCGGGTCTCGGCCCGGCGGCCGATCTACTTTCTGGCATCGCCCGGAAAGCAGGCAATGACGCTAGCACCGGACTCCGCTTCATCCTTGCTGTACTCACAATGGGCGGGACCAAAACCATGAGCCCACTTAGGGTCCGGTTCTGGCCAACTTGCGCAGCAAGTTAAGTGAAGCGGACGAAACCAACTGTTTTGGCCCCGCCCGATGCGAGCACCGGAGCGGGGCGCCGGGGCGAGCTTTTTGGTTACTTTTTGGCGGCGCAAAAACTAGCTCGCCGAAAGGCGAAACGAAGCCGTGGCAAACGAATTACCTTATTTCAGCAAACCCTTCGACGGGCTCAACGCGATCGCTGTCTTGGCAGCGCGCACCGCCCGCAGAATCGGTGCTGAGGCTACTCGCCTTCGCCAAACTTATCGTTGATCAACGCGACCAAATCGTTCATTGCGTCGGCTTCATCTTCGCCGTCGGTTTCGATTTGGATGGTGCTGCCTTTGCCGGCGGCGAGCATCATGACGCCCATGATGCTTTTAGCGTTCACGCGGCGGCCGTTGCGTTCAAGATTGACTTCACATTTGAACCGCGTCGCGGTTTGCGTGAGTTTGGCTGACGCTCGTGCGTGGAGCCCCAATTTGTTGATGATTTCGATGTCGCGCTTCTGCATGCCCTTGTTATATCTCAGTCGCTGCTTACGCGCGCGTCAGTACCGGTGCGCCCTCGTTGGCGGCGGACTGCGCGACACTGGGGCCGAGGATCGGGTCGGCGGTAATGTGAAACACGCCTTCGCAGCCGCCGGACACGACGCGCTTTAAGAGCGTTTCCATGCCGCGACCGCGGTACGTGATCGCGCGCACGAGCATCGGCACGTTGGCGCCGGTGATCGCTTCGACGCGACCGGGGACGAGGAGCTTGCACGCGAGGTTTGACGGGCTCGCGCCGAAGATGTCGGTGATGATGAGGACGCCGTCACCGTCATTGAGCGCCGCGACCATGCGTTGCGCCGACGGCAAGAGTTCACGCGGCGAATCGGTGCCAGCGACTTGAATCGCGGCAATGCCGTCGGGTTTTTTGCCGAGCACATGCGTCATACAGCCGATGAGCGAGTCGCCCAAATTGCCGTGCGCAATGATGAGAATACCAATCATCCAGATGCCCTCAGTGAGTCTCCGTCGTAACGGCGTGTATTGCAAACGCGAATGATGCGCCGAAACGTGACAGGAGCGTGACTTTTATTAGTGAGAACCATGCTAGCAGGGAAATTGCTGCAACGCAGCAATTTGTGCCGCTTATCCCTTGACGACGGACTCTAGTTTTTGCACGAACAGGGACGCTACGTCGAAGCCGGTTTGCGCTTTGATCTCGACAAAACCCGTTGGGCTCGTGACGTTGATCTCGGTAACTTTGCTTCCGATCACGTCGAGACCCACCAAAAACAAGCCTTCCGCCCACAATCGCTTGGCCATGGTCTCTGCTATTTGCCGGTCCGTCGTCGTGAGCGGGCGTGCCTCCGGGCGACCGCCTGCGGCCATGTTGCCGCGCGACTCGCCGATCATCGGAATGCGCGCGAGCGCAAACGGCACCACTTCGCCCGCGATGAGCAAAATGCGCTTATCACCGTCGACGATTTCGGGCAGATAGCGCTGCGCCATGATGCTCTGCGTGCCAAGTTGGGTGAGCATCTCGATGATGACAGACAGATTTTTGTCGCCCTCGCGCACGTGAAAAATGCCACTGCCGCCCATGCCGTCGAGCGGTTTGAAAATTGCGTCTTTGTATTCGGCGACGAAATCGCGCAGCACGGCCGCAGAGCGCGTCACGGTCGTGGCGGCGATCATGTCCGGGTGTTTCAGGATCGCCATCTTTTCGTTGTTGTCACGAATTGCGCCGGGGCGATTGAAGACGCGCGCGCCTTGGTCGCATGCGCGCTCGAACAAGTACGTGTGATAGACGTACTCCATGTCGAACGGCGGATCTTTGCGCTCGATGACCGCATCAAAATCGGTGAGCGGTTGCGCGCGCTTTTCGTAAATTTCGTACCACTCGTGGTCGTCATCCGACACCGCGATCGGCATGGCGTTGGCTTGCACGACGTTGCGGCTGCTGAACACGTTGCCGGGCTCTATCGCGAAAAGCTGGTGTCCGCGCGCTTGCGCCGCGCGCATCATGGCCACGGACGAATCCTT
>JAKPSO010000628.1 GCA_029571495.1 Pseudomonadota bacterium | reverse complement strand
GGCCCGTCCGGCGGCCCGGCAGGCGGGCCCGGCTCCGGCGGTGCCGGGCCGAGCGGCGGTCCATCGGGAGGCCCCTCAGGGGGGCCTTCAGGTGGACCTTCTGGCGGCCCAAGCTCCGGAGGCGGCGGCCCGAGCGGAGGGCCCTCGGGTGGTCCAGGCAGTGATGCGGGCGGTCCTGGCGGCGGGCCCATAGGCGGAGGGCCCAGCGGCGGCCCGGGTTCCGGCACAACCAGCGGGGCGTCAAGCGGGCCGGGTAGCGGGCCGAGCGGTGGGCTCGGGAGCCCCGGCAACAACGGTGGCTCGACGGTCGACACAACAGGAGGAACGTCTGGCGACGCGTTCGCAAATCAAGCGGCGGGCTCGCTCATGTCGCTCATCACGAGCGCGACGTCCGGCGAAGCGTTAGAGGCACAGAACATCATTCTGCGCCGCATGGCACTTGAGGGTGATGTCGTACCTTCTCGCGTCCCCGCTCCGTTGAACATCACGCAGATTGGCGGTTATCTCAACTTGCTGACTGATCTCAAAGAAACGGCAATGCGCTCGCAGGTACTCGCCGGCATCCTCGGCGTCGCTGGGCCCAACAACCCCGCGGGTTGGATGACGCCCAAGCCGCCGTACACCTTTACGATGTTGCCGAACGATCGACCG
This sequence comes from Pseudomonadota bacterium, assembly GCA_029571495.1. Classification (GTDB taxonomy): domain Bacteria; phylum Pseudomonadota; class Gammaproteobacteria; order Burkholderiales; family Casimicrobiaceae; genus Casimicrobium. The sequence continues at coordinate 7,021 of JAKPSO010000628.1, read as the reverse complement.
AGTGGCCCAGGACAGGCAACATTGCCGACACTCATTCCGATGCGAAGTGACTTTGTGCACGCATTTACTGCAGTCACGAAATTGCTCCACGATCGCGGCTGTGCGCTGCCACTGTATGCGGGTCCTGCGACATTACCCACTACGTTGTTAGACCCAACGCTCGTGATTGACCCGTTGCCGTATCTGGGACGCGTTCTCACGCTCGCCGCGCCGATGGCGCTGGTGAACCCGAGTACCGACAGCGTCGTGCTCGCCCGGCCTGCCGGAACGTCTGAGACGTACCAAGTCGCGCTCAACTGCCTCGGGGCCGCAGCTGTGCCAGTCGCCGCGTCCAATTTTGAAGCGCTCCAGTCAACCGTTACCGGCGTGGCGAGCGCTCCGCTCAACGGCGCGAAGCTCGTGTTCCTCAACCCGGTTCTCGCAGCGGCGGGCTTCTATCCGAAGTCGCCATCGGCGCAGCCCACTTCTGGCACCGACACTAACTGGGCAGCTTACATCAGCATCGCGGGTTTAATTGCCGGGCAAACTCGCTTGGGCGACGAACTCTCGTCACTCTATTCGTGGACGACGATCGCGGCGAGCATTTTCGCGCCGATGACCAGCTGGGTTTGGAATGGAACCACGTTCGCGCCCTAGCACTCGCTCAAACAACGAGGCATCGTGTTTCATCAACAGCTTTTTAACCAAATCGGCGATTCCACGGTCTTTAGCGGTTGATTGGCGACTAAGTCGACCAACAACAATTATTACGCGCAAGGAACGTGGAACGGTCGTTAGCGACAAAAAGTTGTTAGGGACCTAGCCAAGCCGTCGCGATAAGCGTTTTCAGCGTGGCACTCGCTCGGTTGTGTGTCATCCCTCGGTGCCGACGCCGAGCCGCTTTTCACCGAATTTGAACCATGCGCGCTTGATGCGATCGCCCTGCACTTCGTACATCGCGATGAGTTCGACGGTGCCGATACCTTCGGGAAAATTTCGCGTGACGATTTCGTGGTCGATGACTAGGTTCCCCATCGCAGTGCGGCCGAGAAGTCGTGCGTAGAGATCGGGCTCTTGCAGGCGAATGCTCTGTCGCGCACGCACAGCCGCCGCGCCGACCGCGAGTGGCGTATTCGGAAAATCAAACTGCTCGATGTCTTCGGCGTACGTTGCCATCAACGCGTCGATGTCACGCGCGTTGTACGCGTCCAATTGACGTTGCACGATGGCCACGGGATCGGGGTGGTGCGACATGGTGTTTGCTCAAAAAAACTAAACGTGAATAGCTGCCAGCGCAGCCCGAATCGGCGCAGGAATCGGCACGCTTTTGTTCGCGGCACGATCTACAAACACGTGCACGAAAAAGCCCGTCGCACGTGGCTCGGCATCGGTCGCATCGTCCGCGCCGAACAACCCGACTTCGTAGCGCACCGAACTGTTCCCGAGTTTCGTCACGCACAAGCCCGCGTGCACAGGCTCCGGAAACGCGAAACTCTTTTTGTATGTGCAACCCGAATCCACGGCGAAGCCAACGACCGGCGCGTTGTGAATATCGAGCCCGCCATTGCGAATCAAGTATTCGTTGATCACGGTGTCGAACCAGCTGTAGTACACGACGTTGTTGACGTGACCATAGACGTCGTTGTCCATCCAACGTGTGGGGATGGTGAGGAAGTGTTTGTAGCGTTCGCGAGTCATTGCGTTTGTGCGGGACCGGTCTTACGCTAACCGTTCGTCCAGCAACTCGATCCAGTGCTTCACGACAAGCTCCGTGCCGCTCTGCAAATGAGTCATGCAACCAATGTTGGCGGTCGCAATGTTCGCAGGTGCGCCTGCCGTGAGGCTCTTGAGCTTTCGGCTTTTGAGTTCTTCACTAATCGCAGGCTGCAACACGGAATACGTGCCCGCTGAACCGCAACAGAGATGCGTATCCGCGACCGGCGTCAGCGCGTAACCCATGTCTCTCAGGAGCGTTTCAACGCCGCCTTTGATCTTCAACACATGCTGCAAAGAACATGGCGGGTGAAACGCGATGGCTTCGTTCGCGGGCTTGATTTTAGGTTTGATCGTCTCCCACTCAGCCGTGATTACTTCGGAGATGTCCTTCGACAGCGCAGCGATCTTCGCCGCGCGCTCGGCATACGCCGCATCGTGCTGCATGAAATGTCCGTAGTCTTTGAGCATTCCTGCACAGCCCGACGCGGTTCCAACAATCGCCTCAGCACCGGCCTCGACCAACGGCCACCACGCGTCGATGTTCGCGCGCACACGAGTGACCGTGTCCTCGTGCGCATTGAGGTGCAGCGGAAGCGCGCCACAGCAACCACCCGCCGCCACCGGCTGTAAGGTGATGCCTGCGACGGCGAGCACGCGCGCGGCAGAGGCGTCAATCGAAGGCGCGAGCGCGTCTTGCACGCAGTTATTCATGAGGAGCACGGTGCGTTTCTGCTTGGCCGTCGGCCACGCGCCAGGCTCGCGACGCGGCGGCACTTTCGCCGCGAGCGACGACGGCAGAAATGGACGCATCGCGCGCCCGACAGCGAGCGCCGCGCCGAAGGACTTCTTGCTCAAGAAACCCTTGCGCAAGACAGTGCGTTTGATCGTCTCGCCCGTCGAGCGCCCCACTTTGTGTTCGACAATTTCGCGGCCGATGTCCACCAAGCGACCGTACTGCACGCCACTTGGGCACGTGCTCTCGCAACTACGACAGGTCAAACAACGGTCTAAATGCTGCTGCGTTTTGATCGTCGGTTCAACGCCTTCGAGCACTTGTTTGATCAAGTAAATACGCCCGCGCGGACCATCGAGCTCGTCACCCAGTAGTTGGTAAGTCGGACACGTCGCCGTGCAGAACCCGCAATGAACGCACGAACGCAAAATGGCGTCGGCCTCAATGCCCTGCGGCGTGTCTTTGATGAAGTCAGCGAGATTGGTTTGCATGAGGATACCCAATGTAGGAGCGGCTTGCCGCGACCTACGTAAATACGTTGCGTATAGGTCGCGACAAGTCGCTCCTACAAATTAGGAAACACGTCATACGGATCGAATGACGCTTTGATCTTTTGACTCACATCTACAAGGGCATTCTGCGGCGCGCTTACGCGTTCGTCATCGTTCGCTGCACCGCGAAAAACACTCGCGTGACCGCCTTCAGCGCGCGCCCATTCGCGAATAGCGGGCAGCGCGACGTTCGAGGTCCGCACCCAGCGCTGCGCGCCCCCCCAATCGATGGCTTGTTTGTCGAGGCCGTTAGCAAGGTCGCCCCACGGCGCCGTCGTCTTGCACGCGACGCGAATCAGCGCTGCTTCACCCGCAAAGAACGGATGCGTTTGCTCGCGCCAACCGCGCCACCACGCACCATCGTCGGCGAGCGCTTCGCCGCCAAGCTTCGCACTCGACGACGCCACCGCGGGCACCGCACCCGCGAGGCGAACGTAGAGCTTTCCTCCCACCCACACCGTGCCGGTGATCGGGTTCGCCTCGACGTACCAACGATTCATCGCAACTACGGCGGCGTCCGCGCTCATTTCAAAAACGCGCGTCACGCTCGCCTTTGGAAGCGGCAAACACTTGAACGCGACCTCGGTGATGACGCCCAAGGTGCCCATCGATCCCGCGATCAATCGCGACACGTCAAAGCCCGCAACGTTCTTCATCACCTTGCCGCCGAAGGCGAGGTGATCGCCTTTGCCGTCGAGCACTTTGCACCCGAGGATGAAATCGCGCGCCGGACCCGCATAGGGACGGCGCGGCCCGGACAGTCCTGTCGCCACCGTGCCGCCGATCGTCGCGTCACCGCCAAAATGCGGTGGCTCAAACGCGAGCATTTGTCCCGCGTCGGCCATGGTCTTCTCGATTTCAGCAAGTGGCGTACCGGTGCGCACCACAATCACCAACTCGCTAGGTTCGTAGTCAACGACGCCTGCGTGCGCGCGCGTGTCGATCACGTCGCCGGTCGCGTGTGGCGACATGAATGACTTGCTGCCGCTGCCGCGAATCGACAACTTCTTGCCCGATGCAGCGGCGGCTTTGATCTGCGATTGCCAAGTTTCGATCATGAGGTGGCTTCCGGTATTTTCATTCGACGGACGGTGGGCACCGGATCTGCGGCCTCCACTGCGCAGTAGGGGAGGTGGCGCGAAGCGTCGGAGGGGTAACGCGTTGCAACGGAAGACGCTTTGGTCTTTCGGGCAACCCCTCCGCCCTTCGGGCACCTCCCCTATGTCATAGGGGAGGCAAGGACGGTCTACTTTGTTGCATAAATGTGCTCAGGCTCTTCATGCCCGATCACCACGGTTTCTGCTCTTGAATCCGCGATCCATTGCTGCATCGACGGATGCGCGAGCATCGCCTTGACGTACTCAGCCACCACAGGCGAACACTTCACGCCGTATGTTGCGAAGCGAAACACCACGGGCGCGAAGTACGCATCGGCGGCGCTAAACGCACCGTATAGAAACGGACCATTGCCACCAAACTTAGCGCGTGCTTCGGTCCACAGCGCTTGAATACGATCAATGTCTTTCTGCACGTCTTCGCGTGGCACGGCAATCGGGTAACTACGACGTACATTCATCGGCATCCAGTTGCGAACCGCTTGAAAGCCCGAGTGCATTTCGGCGCTTGCGCAGCGCGCATGGGCGCGAGCGACGGTGTCCTTAGGCCACAAGCCCGCATGGCGTTCGGCGAGGTATTCGGTTATTGCGAGCGAGTCCCACACCGTGACATCGCCATCGCGAAGCACCGGCACCTTGCCGTTAGGGGAGCGCTTGCGCGACTGAATTTCGGCGGCGAATTCCGGTGTGTCAAACACGTAGTTCTCTTCGGTAAACGCAATGCCGAACGCGTGCATCAAGAGCCACGGACGCAGAGACCAAGAAGAGTAGTTTTTGTTGCCGATCAGTAAGGTGTAGGCCATATTCGGATCGCTCATAAATTTCGGTTGTTGAAGGGGCATCTAATTTATGCGGCCCGTTCGGTTCGTGTTTGCAAATTTTGCTGGCTAGGCTGCGCAATCTGTTTTTTGTGGGAGCAGCGGAAGCCGCGAACAGCATGCTGCGGCAAACGGTCCAGCGCCTTCCGGCGCTCCCCGCAAAAGTAATCACTGCATCGGGATCGTTTTCCCCGGATTCATGATGTTGTTCGGATCGAGCGCTTTCTTAATCGTGCGCATGACATCAACGCCCTCGCCGTGCTCCGCCTTGAGTGCGTCGAGTTTATGAATGCCGATGCCGTGCTCGCCGGTGCAAGTGCCGCCCATCGAAATCGCAATCAGCGCGATTTTCTCGGCCGCAGCGTCGGCGCTCGCGCGCTCCACAGGGTTGTTCGGATCGAAGGTAATCTGTACGTGAAAATTTCCGTCGCCGACGTGCCCTACGATCATGCAGATGAGGCCGCTCGCATCAGCGATTCGCTTGGCTTCGGTGATGCAATCCGCAAGCCGCGAGATCGGCACACAGGTGTCCGTGGCAAACGCCTCTTTGCCCGGCACAAAGTTCATACCCGCCCAGTAAACGTCGTGACGGGCTTTCCATAGCCGGCTACGCTCCTCGGGCTTGTCGGCAAAGCGATACTCGCCGCCACCATGTTCGGCGCTGATCGATTTCATCTGCTCGATCTGCTCGGCAACGTAGGCGTCAGTGCCGTGGAACTCCATGAACAGAGTGGGCTTCGGTTCGAGGTCTTCGAGCTTGCTGTACTTGATGCAAGCCTGCATCTGTACGTTGTCTAACAGCTCAATACGCGCCATCGGAATACCCAATTGCATCGCCATGATCACGGTGTTCACTGCGCCGTGCAAGTCGTCGAATTGGCACACCGCTGCGCTGATCCGCTCCGGCACGCCATAGAGCTTGACTTGAATTTCGGTAATGATGCCGAGTGTGCCTTCGGAGCCGATGTAGAGGCGCGTGAGGTCGTATCCTGCGCTCGACTTCTTCGCGCGCGTGCCGGTCTTAATGATGCGGCCATCGGGCGTGATCACGGTGAGCCCGAGTACGTTTTCGCGCATGGTGCCGTAGCGAACTGCGTTCGTGCCGCTTGCCCGCGTGGCGCTCATGCCTCCGATGCTCGCATTCGCGCCCGGATCGATCGGAAAGAACAAACCGGTATGACGAATGTCAGCGTTCAATTGCTCGCGCGTAACGCCCGCCTGCACACGGCAATCGAGATCGTCTGCATTGATCTCCAGCACCTTGTTCATGCGCGACAGATCGAGGCACACGCCGCCGTACAGCGCCTTGAGGTGCCCTTCCAACGACGTGCCCGTACCGTAAGCGATCACGGGGATGCGTGCGGCGTTGCAGAGCTTCAAGATGCTCGCGATCTCTTCATTGGTTTCCGGAAACACCACAACGTCCGGCAAGCCGGCGTCGCGCATGCCCTCGCCGTGGCTGTGGTGCTCGCGTACGGCATGTGTGGTCACCGCGCGATCGCCATAAGATTTTTGCAGCGAATTCACCGTCGCAGCAACGGCGGATTCTGGGGGGCGTTCAAACGTCAACAATTGCATCTCCATAGGGCGGACAACGCGCGCCCTAGTAATAAATCTAAAGCACCATAACTAAAAACGCTCTAACTCCGAGAACGGCAGCGGTCGCCCCTGCCCCACGCGCATCTTGCCGAACTCGGCGCAGCGGTGCAGCGTGGGCACCGCTTTGCCCGGATTGAGCAAGCCGTGTTCGTCGAAGGCATGCTTAATTTCGTGCATGCGCGTGAGTTCCTTGGGCGAAAATTGCACGCACATTTGATTAATTTTCTCGACGCCGACGCCGTGCTCGCCGGTGATCGTGCCGCCGACTTCAATGGAGAGTTCCAAGATTTCTGCACCGAACTCTTCCGCGCGCTCGAGCTCGCCGGGCACGTTAGCGTCGAACATGATGAGCGGATGCAAATTGCCGTCGCCTGCGTGAAACACGTTGGCGCAACGCAGTTTGTACTTCTCGGACAGGTCGGCAATCGCGCGCAACACGCGAGGCAACTGTGCGCGAGGAATCGTGCCATCCATGCAGTAGTAATCCGGCGTGATGCGGCCGACCGCCGG
>JAKPSO010000616.1 GCA_029571495.1 Pseudomonadota bacterium | reverse complement strand
CGAGTTGCTGCGCGAAGCACTCATTGCCCGCGGCGCAACCGTCGACGCGGTTACCGCATACACGCGCCGCGCACCGAACACGCCGCCCACGGGTTTGGTGGAACTTTTGCGCTCTGGAAAAGTGAACGCGATATCAGCGATGAGCAGCGACGCCATCACAAACCTCGTTCCACTAGTGCCCGCGTCGGAGCGCGCGGATCGCTTGTTCAATATTGCGGTCTACGCGAGCCATGAACGCATCGCCGAAAGCGCCCGTAAGATCGGTTTCCGAAACGTCATTGAGACGCAGGCGGGTGATGCTGGCTTAATTACTGCGTTGCTTCAGCGGACGTAGCGCGCTTCAAAACGAATCAACACCGGTTCGCGGGAAGGTTCCCTCCCCGCTCGCCGGGGAGGGCTAGGGTGGGGTAAGGCGTTGGCTCGTATCAACATCGTTGCGCTCCACATTAACTGCATACCCCCTCCCGACCTCCCGCGGCTAGCGGGGGAGGGGCTGTTCCACACTATCACCGCAATCGCCTTCACCCTCCAGCACATCAAAAGTTAGCCATGTCCAAACCCGAAATCGTCGCCATCGCCCCGCTCCCCGGCTTTTTTTCAAAGCCACTGCACGAACAATTCATCGTGCACGATCTGCACGGCGCCGCTGATGCCGACGCGCGACGCGAACTCATCGCCAAGATCGCGTCGACGACACGCGGCATGGTGGCCTTCGGCGGGTCGCAACTCTCCGCCGAACAACTCGCGAAATTTCCGAACCTTGAAATCATCAGCGTGTTCGGCGTGGGCTATGACGGCATGCCGCTCGCAGCGTGTGCCGACGCGAAAGTGAAAGTCACCAACACGCCCGACGTGTTGAACGATGAAGTGGCCGACACCGCGGTCGCGCTCACGATGATGGCGTCGCGTCAGTTCGTCGCATCGCAAAAATTTGTCGAAAGCGGCGCGTGGCTGAAGGGGCAATATCCACTCACCACGTCGATGTGGGGCAAGACCGTCGGCGTCATCGGCCTCGGTCGCATCGGCAAAGAAATCGCCGATCGACTGCGCGCGCACAAGATGAACGTCGTCTACTTCGGCCGCAGCAAACAAGACGTGCCGTACACGTATTACGACAGCCTCGTCGCGATGGCCGGTGACGCCGATGTGCTCATCGCGATCACGCCCGGCGGAGCAGGCACGAAGCATTTGGTCAACGCCGAAGTGCTCGCCGCACTCGGCCCCACAGGGATTTTCGTCAACGTAGCGCGCGGCTCCGTCGCAGATGAAGCCGCACTAGTCGCCGCGATAGAAAACGGCACTATCGCTGGCGCAGGCTTAGACGTTTTCGAAGGCGAGCCGAAAGTACCCGAAGCGCTGTTCAACCGCCCCAATGTAATTCTTCTGCCGCACGTCGCGAGCGCGACGCTGGAGACACGTGTTGCGATGGGCAACTTGGTGATTGAAAATTTGGCGTTGCACTTTGCTGGCAAACCCGTGCGGACGTTGGTGCCGGAGTTGGCGGGGAAAGTTGCGGGGTAGGGTGCCGGTCACCGCACCCAAACCAGCACCGACCAGGCTCGCAACGTCTTATCCGTTCGCCCTGAGCTTGTCGAAGGGTTTGATTGAATTATCGGGTTCGTTTGCCACCAGCGCGCTCTGTGGCCGCGCGGGGCCAGTCACCTTTTTGCTTCGCCAAAAAGGTAACCCAAAAAGGCGACCCCGACATTCGACCTGATCCTTGTATCTTGAACCGCATCGGGAAATGTTGGACGATGTTGGTGTTGAACTGGTTTGGCAAGGCACGTGTAGCCTGATTGATCCTTGGGCTCATCAGCCCGTACCGCAGCAAACGGCGCACGT
>JAKPSO010000615.1 GCA_029571495.1 Pseudomonadota bacterium | reverse complement strand
GTTGACGCGCAAAAGCTGTTGCGCCGTCTCGCCTTCTACGTAAGCAGCGGTGCCTAGCGCCTACAGTGTCGGGAAACGTCGCGCCCACCACGGCGTCATGAGCATGCCCCACACGCTGTGCCACCTCGGCGCGGCGAGCGCGTGAAGGCCTGATTCTGCAGTGGGCGTTGTGCTCGGAACGTAGGTCCCGAACAACCGATCCCAAAACGAAAAGAGCTGTCCGTAATTGCAATTGGTGTATTCCTCGCGCGGATCGTGGTGCAACCAATGACCCGCAGGCGGCATGATGAGCCAGCCGATATAGCGCTCTGTCCAAGCAATGACGCCGGGCGACCATGCCACGGCGGCGTGGTGAATATGCGAGGTCACAATCGAGCAAGCGTCGCGCAGGAGGAGCGACCAGAGCGGTGCACCGAGCGCCATCACTAAAAGCACGCGCACCAGCATGATCGCCGCGTAGGACAGTGGATGTTGTCGCAGCGACGTGGAGACATCGAGATGGGCGTCTGAGTGGTGTACTGAATGCAGCAACCACAGCACCCGGAAGCGATGGCTAGCGCGGTGAAAGACGTAGTCCGAAAAATCGGCCAACAAGAAACCCAGCGTCGCAGCCAGCCAAAGTGGAGCGTTGAGCCCGCGGAGCAGTCCTAAGTTGTGTTGTTCAGCCGCGGCTTGCAGTGGCGAAAAAAGTAACGTCGATGCCGCGCTCAGAAAACCGGCCACGATGATCCACAGCGCGAGATTTCTCGACAAGTGCTGAACGCGCTCGCGTGTCGACCACGTGTACTTCGGCCACACGCTTTCTGCGACGGCGGTTAACGCAAATCCACCAAACAGTGCAACCCACAGAAACGTCTGCAGCGTCATTCACGCTCCACAGTCACGCAACGCACAGCGCGCGGTACGTATCGACATTGACAGTTCATTACCGCGTTCATAGACTTGCAGATTATTCCTATTTACCGGGGCCGTCATGCTACGACTGAACAGAATTTTCGTCACCGCTTTCGCAGTCTTTGCGCTTGCTGCACCTAGCTGGGCAGGTATTTTGGCGTTTGGGGGCTTCAGCAGCAATCAACCGACAGCTATCAAAACCTTCGCACCGGGCGAAATTTTCACCATCACATTAACGGCGAATACCAGCGACACTCGAGGGGTTCTGTTCAGCACGCCTTTCGCGCTTAACCCCAATGCGGGCGGCCAGTTCCAAATCGTGCCGGGTGGCACCTGCTTGATTGGCACGCCGTACCTGAACGGTTCAACTTGTACCGTGCTCGTTAAATTTACGGGCCAATCGCCCGGAAACTTCAACAGTGACTTACTCGGCCAGTGTCAGCTCGGTACGGCGGTGGCCGCAGGCGGCTACAGCATCAACTGCAACTTTAATAGCTCTGGCACTGGACAGCAGGGTATTCTTGGTCGTTTCGCTGGCCTAGGCGTTGCCGCCGGGGTCGACGCTTTGGGTTCGACCGGTTTCGCGACATTGTTGCTGGCAGTGCTCGGCATGGGCGCGTTCTTCACGTTGCGCCGTCAGTAGTCGTCGCTGCCGCGCAGGCCT
>JAKPSO010000574.1 GCA_029571495.1 Pseudomonadota bacterium | reverse complement strand
GTCCGTTGCGACTGGATTCCCGGCGGGGCTATTGCCGCTCAAACTACGCCTCGCCGAAATTCGCTACGCGGTGGAGGAAGGCGCGCGCGAAATCGACATCGTGATCAATCGCGCCACGGTATTCGCGGGCGACTGGCAAGCGCTGTACGACGAAATTTGTGCGATGCGCGAAGCGTGCGGCGAAGCGCATCTCAAAACGATCCTCGCGACAGGTGATCTCAAGAGCCTTCGCAATGTCTACCGCGCGAGTTGGGTCGCGATGATGGCAGGTGCGGACTTCATCAAGACGTCGACCGGCAAGGAAGACGTCAACGCCACGCTTCCCGTCGGGCTCACGATGGTGCGAGCGCTGCGCGACTACGGTGAAGTGTCGGGCGGCATGGTCGGCTTCAAACCGGCCGGTGGATTGAAGAGCGCGAAAGACGCGCTGGCGTGGCTCACGCTCATCAAAGAAGAGCTGGGGGACCGATGGTTGTCGCCAGACTTATTTCGCTTCGGCGCAAGCTCGATGCTCGCCGACATCGAACGTCAAATTGAACATTTCGTGACTGGTCGCTACTCGTCAGCGACGCATCACCCATTGGCTTAAGAAGACTCCATGCCAAACATCACACAGATTCTCCAAACGATGGACTACGGTGTTGCGCCGGAAGCGAATGACGCCGTGATCGCGTGGCTCGATCAGCATCAACGTCGCTTCGGCCACTACATCGGCGGCCAATTCGTCGACGCAACTGCGACGGGCGTCGCATCGCATTTCGACACCGTCGCGCCTGCCTCCGGCGACACGCTCGCAGCTGTCGCACAGGGCACCGCACACGACGTTGACCGCGCCGTGAAAGCCGCGCGCGGCGCGTTTCCTTCGTGGTCCGCACTCCCCGGCAACGCGCGGGCTCGTTACCTCTATGCCATCGCACGTTTGCTGCAAAAGCGCGAACGCTTTTTTTCGGTGCTCGAATCGATGGACAACGGCAAGTCGATTCGCGAGAGCCGCGACATCGATGTGCCGCTCGCAGTGCGCCACTTCTATCACCACGCGGGGTGGGCCGACTTAATCACGAGCGAATTTCCGAGGCACCAAGCACTTGGCGTCTGCGGACAAATTATTCCGTGGAATTTTCCGTTGCTGATGCTCGCATGGAAGATCGCGCCAGCGCTCGCCGCGGCAACACGGTCGTCTTGAAGCCCGCTGAGTACACGCCGCTCACGGCGCTCGCGTTCGCGGAAATTTGCGCAGAAGCGGGTCTGCCGCCGGGCGTGGTGAACATCGTAACGGGCGACGGCGACACCGGGGCTGCGCTTGTAGAACACGCCGACGTCGACAAGATTGCATTTACCGGATCGACCGACGTGGGCCGTGCGATTCGCAAAGCTACGGCAGGCACTGGCAAGAAGCTATCGCTGGAGCTCGGCGGCAAGTCGCCGTTTATTGTGTTTGATGACGCCGATCTCGACAGCGCGGTTGAAGGTGTCGTCGATTCGATTTGGTTCAACCAAGGGCAAGTGTGCTGCGCAGGCTCGCGGCTCTTGGTGCACGAGTCGGTCGCCAATCGCTTCCATCAAAAGCTCATGGCGCGAGCGTCGAAGCTGCGCGTCGGCGATCCGCTCGACAAGTCAACCGATGTCGGCGCGATCGTGTCCGACGTTCAACTGAAGCGCATCACGGACCTCGTTGCGCAGGGACGCGCCGACGGCGCGCAGTGTTGGCAACCTGAGGGCGCGCTGCCTTTACGCGGCTTCTACTTCGCGCCGACGCTATTCACGAGCGTCGCGCCTACTGCCACCATCGCACAGGAAGAAATCTTCGGCCCGGTGTTGGTGAGCACGACGTTTCGCACGCAGGACGAAGCCATCGCGCTCGCGAACAACACGCGCTACGGCCTCGCTGCTTCGATATGGTCGGAGAACATCAACGTCGCGCTCGACGCCGCGGCGCGCGTCAAAGCGGGCGTGGTGTGGATCAACTCGGCGAATCTATTCGACGCCGGCGCGGGCTTCGGCGGCTATCGCGAGAGCGGCTTCGGACGCGAGGGCGGGCGCGAAGGGCTCCATGAATACCTCAAATTAGTCGACCAAAAATCTGGTGCAGCGCGATCGTCGACTAATGCGTCGAAGGCGACCACAGCGGCATTCAGCGTGAGCCCCGTTTCTGCGGCAACCGACGGCGCAACGGGTGTGCCCCTGCTCGACCACACCGCAAAGTTCTACATCGGTGGAAAGCAGGCGCGCCCCGACGGCGGCAGCAGCTACACGATCTATAACGCTTCCGGAAAACCCGTCAGCCAAGCCGGTCTCGGCAACCGCAAAGACATTCGCAACGCCGTCGAAGCGGCGCACGCGGCAAAAGGTTGGTCGGGCTACACCGCCCACAACCGCGCGCAGGTGCTCTTCTTCCTCGCCGAAAATCTTGAACAACGCGCCGACGAATTTGCGCAGCGCCTGCGTTCGCTTCTCGGAGTGACCGCCACGCAAGCAAAGAACGAAGTCGCCCAATCCGTCGCGCGTATCATGTTCTACGCCGCGCACGCCGACAAATACGACGGCGCGGTGCACGCCACGCGCAGCCGCAACGTGACGCTAGCGATGCCCGAGCCATGGGGCGCCATGGGCATCCTCTGCCCCGACGAAGCGCCGCTCCTCGCGATGATTTCGCTCGTGATGCCAAGCATCGCGATGGGCAATCGCGTCGTCGTCGTGCCCGCACCCGCCACGGCGTTGATCGCCACCGATTTCTATCAAGTGCTCGAAACCAGCGACGTCCCCGGCGGCGTCATCAACATCGTCACCGGCGACCGCAACACGCTCGCAAAAACACTCGCCGAACACGACGACGTGGACGCGCTCTGGTACTGCGGCGACGCTACCGGCAGTGCAATGGTCGAGCGCGCATCCGCAGGCAATCTCAAAGCCACGTGGACCGACGGCGGCGTCGCCCGAGACTGGCGCGCCGAATCCGCGCAAGGGCGCGAGTTCTTAACGCGCGCGACGCAGATCAAGAATATTTGGGTGCCGTACGGGGAGTAGTTGCGCTGCCCTGACGCGCCAACGCTGACGCCACATAAAGAAGAACGGCATGCAGTTTATTCAACTGACCAACTCTTGTGTTTGTGGTGCCGCTGGCGAGACGGTGCCCGAGGTTGAATCAGTGCCCACGCCGGTCGCTGCACGAAAACGCGGCCGTTGCCTGAGCTGCGGAATCCTCATGGCCTCATCATTTGAATCGCGACACTGATTTCAGCGGGCGACCGCGTCACGCCGACCCCTTGCGCGTGCGCCGCTAGCGCATCGCCGCGAAGGCCCAACAGATGACTCAGCACCAGCAGCCCGTCGGTCAATGGCGGCGTTACGCCATCGCCGTCGACATCGAGTTGGCTGCGCAGACGCCCGACGTCCGTGGCGATCTCCGCGGGATCAGTCCGCAGCGGGGATTTCCTCCGAGCGCGCCGTTGGTCAACGCGCTGCCGCTAAATCCTAACAGGTAACGAAGCCGCAGCTAGGCATGAGTGGACGCGTCGTACTACTGGCTTCATCCATGCTCCAGTGCCCGACCAGCGCCGCGTACGAGTGGGCTGACGCGACCGCAAAAGCAAACACGCACGACCATGCCAATGCACGCGTCATGCGAACACCCTGTTTCCAGCTCACGGTACACGCTCCCATGTGGTTGGTTGTCATCAGACAGCGGTGCAAGGCAGACCTGATTACTCGTTTTTGAGATTAAGCCGCTCACTCCTTGCGTTGTTGATGTGGATCATCGGGAGACCGACTATGCAGCGATGGCGCACTCGCCGTAGCGCGATCGACAACCAAATCTCGCAGTTCGACGCCACGATCGCACGCGTTGCACGCGCATGCTGCGCGAACGTGTTGGTAACGTCCAATGGAGTACTTTTCTCAAACGTTTACTTGAATCCAAATGATCCTAGTCCGATGAATGATTGCTACGCCTATCAAATCGGGGATTTTTTGCGGCGCCCAAGCTCGCACTGCGCATAGCAAAACTCGCGCGACCGGTCGTACCAGCCCAAACAAGAATCGCTGCAAGCCCTGTTGTACCGCGTCACGGTTTGTCCGCGCGTCCAAGCGAAGCTAAGGTCCGGCGGCCAAAGGAAATTTTCCGCACGCATGGTGCAACTGCGTTTGTTTCATAAATGTAAGCGCAGCTGGTAACAAAGCAGCTTTCGTCGTAGATAAAAGCGAACGCCAAAAAACTAGATGCTATCGACACCCATTCGCGAGATAAGCAGCAACCTGACTTGCATCGCGGGGCGTGCCAGAAAAATCAAATCCGCTCGTGGCGCCGACCCCACGCAAACCGATTTTGTGCCGCATGATCAGTTGGGCGTCGATCACTGTGAACACACCGTCACCGTCAATGTCTACTTCTTGCCCGCAAGTAGCGCAATTTACCAACGACAACCAATAATCCCGGCTAGCCGTACTGATGCCGATGCCTTGAGAAGTGCTAGCCGACGGCCAGCCCTGCGCATACCGAAGCAAGACAAGCCCCTCTTTGGTCGCCAGAAAGCTGCTTTGATCAAACATACACTTTGCCCGATCGTCGCCTGCGTCAACGCTAAGCGCGACGGAAACCTGGCCCGGCCTGCCGAACGCGAGGTAGTCCCACTCTCCATCGTCCGCCACAGTAATCGCGGACGCGGCGAGTGCCTGTGACCATCCAGTAACTCGAGAATAGGCGTACAAAACAGTCGCCTCCGAAGTGGGAATGCGCGGAGTCAGCGTTAGCGTCCCGACGAAACCGGGAGTGCAATCATCTACTGAGCTGACAAAAAGCGTCCCGCTGCGACGCCGCGCGCGCAAGAAGTCGGAGCTCTGGTTGCCCAAGTTTCCGGCCCCAGAGATGCCGGAGCTTCGAAGTCCACAGTTCCAATCGGAAGACTGAAACGATGCAAGCATGTCCGTGCCGAATCGAGTAGTCACCGTCAACGTTGTTATCGGAGGCAATACCTCGACTAGAAGTCGCGCGCCAGTATCCTCTTCAAAGTTTGGGTCACCTCGATGCATCAGTCGAAGCGTTCTGCTACCGGTGGTTGCTAATGACAACGCACAGCTGACGTCAACGTAAATATCAAGCGCAGCGCTTGATCGGCAACTACGCTCTCCGTCAGTCACTTCAACGAAGCCCAAAGCAACGTAGTTCGAATTGGGGAATAGGGGCCCCGCACGAAATGAAACGGCAAACTTGTTCTTAGGCAGGGTTGTCGTGGGCCCCCCGAAAAACGCGGTAGCAAGGATCGCCTTCGCCACTGAAAAGTCGCTGCCCGCCACCGTCTGCGGCCGGTAAATATCGTCACCCGAGAACGACACGGAAAGCGCAAGTTCTCGCGCCGCTTTCGGGATTACACTCACGCAAACATATCGATGAACCGGAGTTTCCACCGGTTGATAGAGAGACACTTCGCAGTCGCCGTCAAGCGTTGAGAAGCGAATACGACCACTGGAATTGCCCTGGTCGCCTGACACCGTCGCCCCCAGCGCGTACTCGGATCCGTAACGAGGCGCACCGCCTTCTGGCCGCAAATCATTGATGGTCAGAACGTGTTCAAAGTTACGGCTCAACTTCCCGGTAACAATCGCGACGGGTTCCTCTCCGGAAGGCAAGCCGGCCAAGAAGACCGATTGTCCGTCCTTAGAAAACGCGGCTGACCTAGCGACGAAACCGCCTATTACTGCTGTGGCTTCTAGTCGCGTGGCACCGATGCCACCGAACGCTCGGTCTGGTGAGCCATCAGATTTGACTATAGAAAAGCGAGTCCGCGCTGTAGTAACTTGCGTTGAAATAGGGGCCGACATCAATACATCGCCAGTGGACGTCACATCAGATATCTGGCCATTACAGATTGCGACGCCAGCGACTCCAAATGAGTCATCAATGACTCCCGCGCTCGAAATTCTGACCAGTCGCCGAGACGTTCCATCTACGCTATAGCCGCACAGCGTCAACGTTCCGTTGCTTGATAAGAAGGTACTGTCTGCACCTGGCGTATCCAAGGGCATGAATACACCGCCGCCGGTTCCGTACTGCTCGTCAACCGTCCCATTTGTGAGAAGTCTGCGTACCCTCTCCCGGCCGCTCGCCCCATCGAACGTCGACGAATAAATTACGCCGG
>JAKPSO010000562.1 GCA_029571495.1 Pseudomonadota bacterium | reverse complement strand
TTTTCCCACCCCGTTGTCGCCCAAGATGACTGTCCAACGCGATATTTTCCCCTTGGCATCCAGAAACTCGATCCTCTGGTTCGGGCCAAAACATCGTACGTTGTGGAGTGTGAGCGACTTGATATACGACTGTGGTGCCGGCATCTTCTGCTCTGCCGTCTCTCTTCTCTCACTCATAGCCACACGAGACCTCTATCGGTGCGAGATTACAAGCGCAAATGGATGGTTGCTTTGACGAGCCATTTGCGATAGCGTCGGGGCTTGATCCGTAGGGCGGTTCCGGGGCCGTCAAGGATTTGCTTACCCCGTTCCATCAGGCGCTGCGCGCAGGCCTGAACGCAACCCAACGTATTTCCGCGACTTTCTTACCCCAGAAATCCGGATGGCGTTTTTCCCGCATTTTCTTACGCCAACCCCTTGACAGGCATGCTATAATTGCAGCCAAGAAGCCGATGAAAACTCTCTCCGGTAGAAAGGTTGCCGCCGATGGCTGACATTGCCCAAAGATCGTTGTTCACATGGCAGGATGTGGAGTCCTCCCCCGAGATTTTGCGCTTGGAGCGCGTGTTGAAGGTGTTGCCCGACGAAGAACTGCTCCTGGCGCTGGAAGCACAGCGCGACGGGCGACGCGACGATTACCCGCTGCGCGCTCTGTGGAACGCCGTCATGGCGGGTATCGTTTTTCAGCATCCGTCGGTCGCGTCGCTTCTGCGCGAACTCAAACGCAACGGCGAACTGCGCCAAATGTGCGGGTTCGACCCTCTGCGCGGGGGCGATGGCGTCCCGCCCGATTATGTCTTCTCGCGTTTTCTCAAGAGGCTGTTGGACAAGCACGACCTGGTCGAGAATATCTTCGACTCACTCGTCGAGCGGCTGTGCGAATTGCTGCCGGACTTCGGCAAGTGCACGGCGGTTGACGGCAAGGCGCTGCCCACATGGGGGCGAAAAGACGCGGACGCCGACTGGGGTGTCAAAGAGTACAAAGGCACCGACGCGGATGGCAAGGCGTGGCAGAAGGTCACCAAATGGTTCGGCTACAAGGTGCACCTGCTGGTCGACACCACTTACGAGCTGCCGATTGCCTGCCATGTGAGCAAAGCCAGCGACAACGACAGCCCTCATCTGCTGCCCCTGATCGACAAAACCCAGGAGCGCCATCCGGAGTTGCTCGAACGTACGGAAAAACTGGCCGCCGACAAAGGCTATGACAGTGCCGAAAATAAGTCCGTGCTCTATGACGACCACGGCATCACACCTTTGATCGACACGCGCGACATGAGCGGCGGAGCGATGAAGCCGCTGGACGATCAGCGCCACGACACGATCTACATCTCGGGAACCGGAGAAGTCTGCTGCAAGGTCAACCCCTTCGACACCAATCCGGACAAGAAGTACTGCGCCATGCAGTTTCAAGGCTTCGAAGAAGACCGCCAGACGCTCAAGTTCCGTTGCCCGGCCGCAGCCTTCGGCGTCGAATGCAACAACAAGGAAGCCTGCCAGTCGCGCACCAAAGACAGCGGCTTTGGGCGCGTCGTGCGAGTCGATATGAACAGCGACCGCCGGGTTCATATGCCGTGTTACCGCCACAGCCGGAAGTTTGAGGACGACTACAAGGCGCGCACCGCCGTCGAACGCGTCAACTCACGCATCGATCATGTCTACGGCATGACGCGCCACACCGTCCGAGGTCTGAAGAAGATGACTCTGCGCGTCGGCATCGTGTGTATCGCGATGCTCGCGACTGCCGTGGCCTGGGTCGAAGCCGGACTCGCCGACAACGCGCGTTCGCTGCTTGCGACCGCGGCGTAACAATCGTTCAGAACCGATCACGAAACCAAGGAGGCTGCGAACCACAAACTCGCCATAGCAGTGGAAGCATCAAAACGGTAACCGTCAGGTTTCCGACAGGAGAAACATTCCCCAGAGCAAGCCCCTTCAACATCTGAAGACTCGACGAATACTTCATTTCGCAAGTGCCTCCATACATACTCTCGAAGAACTGATTGGGGTTCTTGCCAAGAATCGTCGGCGATGCGCCAGCGCCTGTAGTCCCGAAGTTCCCGCAGAGGTAAACCATTCCGCGCCAGAAGAACCCGCTCTTGACAGTGTACGAGCGCATTTCCCCACTAGTC
>JAKPSO010000560.1 GCA_029571495.1 Pseudomonadota bacterium | reverse complement strand
GCGGCGTAGCTTTCTCTTAGCGATGACTCGTGCGGTCGTGCCTCTTGGATACTTGAATCTAGTTTTGCACTCTCACTAATAAGCTGCGCGATGACACCGCGTAGGCCGGTAGCCTCGGTGCCAAGCGAAGCAATCGTCTGAGCCAACTCCCTTTGCTCACGCTCGATCTTGCGAGCTTCTGCAGCCGCCGCCATGTGAACCATTGAAATTTCTTCGGCCGCGTGGTTGTGCTTTTGGGCCTCGGGCGGAGCACCACAGACGGAACAGTCCATTCCTGCCATGGCAACTAGCGCGTATCCACCCTCCTCAATCGACTGAAGACGTTGCAGATCTGAGTTGTAGACAGCCTGGAGCTTCGTGAATCTTTGCAACGTTATGTCCAGTTCACTCGCACGTTGTTGGATCTCCCGCAAGCTATCAGTAGTACTTCGCCGCTTGACAACTAGCTCGTCCAGATGCCTCTGAGCATCGTGCAGTCTTCCAGAAAGGCCAGCGGAGCTCAGGTCGAGCAAATCGAGTTGCGCTTTAAATTCCTTATCGTTGTCTGCATCTTCGCCGATCTCGGCGTCGAGCTGAGCGATCATTTCGTCCACTAACTCGATTTTTGCAGTCTTCGCGACCCTACGTACCGAAGGTTTCACGACTGATACGGCCGCAGAGTCATCAACTCCGGAAATTAGCAGCTTAAAGAGGTTCTTCTCAAACGTGCGTTCCTGCGGGTTTCCAGAGACAAGCACGGGGCTTTTCTCGGCAATGATGTCTTGCTCCGACACAACGGCGTAGGGCGACAACCGATTTATTGACAACGATTCCTTTGCTCCGTTGCCATCGCTCACTATCCGCTTGCCGACAAGCCCTATCGCATCCAGTAGCACGTGTGAGACGGTATCGATACGCTTGGAATCGTGCTGTGGGCGCAGCACAGTGCCGACTTTAGGATCCGCGCGTGTTACTAGCCCGTCAAAGAGCACAAAGTGACCGCCCTGCGTGGCGCGATATAAAGTGACATCGCCCTTGTCGGGCAGAGTAACGCCCATCCACACAGCGTCGTAAGCGACAATCTGCTCGGTCTCCGGCAAACTCTTGGAAGCGCCAAGCATAAATAGGATGGCTTTCGACGTGAAAGACTTACCAGTGTTCGAAGCTCCGTAAATTATGTTGAGCCCATCGTCGAATTTAAGTTCTGCCGGCTCGGTTTTGGGGCCAGTAAATGTTATGTGGCGTAGTCGGATACCGGTCATTTCGATACCCTCGTGGGTGCCTCATTAGCCCTGAACTCAGCCGTCCAGCGTCCAATCTTGCTTTCAATTAGCTCCCGCATTTCAGAGATCTCGAGTCCCGCAAAGCGGTACGCCATCCACTGGGCCCGTTGCTTGAGTGCGAGCGAATACGGTGCCTTCAGGAGGTCGAGATAGCTTGGTGCTTCCTCGCTGGCGCAAAATTCGATTCCAGCTTCAGTCTCAAACACTTCGACGAGGTGCACCTGCTGCATCAACCGCAGGCCTCGCTCGACCAGTTGTCGTCGAACAAGTAGCTCACCTGCTCGATTGGGAAGATCAGGATGAAGGCTTTCAGGCGCATCCTGACCTTCTAGGTCGCCCGTATGCACGACGAGGTGGTCAAGCCACGTCATCTCAATAAGATCGCAGCGGCGTGGGTGAAAAGCTTCTAGTACTACCAGCGCACGTATACCTGTCTCGAGTGTGCTGTTGAACGGGTGCCCACCCGAAACTGTTTGCTCTAGGACTGCCATGAAAAACGACCTTCGTTCGCAAACTGGTGGCAAGTCCCTTGCTTCACCTGCGGGGCAGCATGCTTGCCAAGGATGCCGGATGGCCGCAGGATGGCCGCCTGTCGCATCACTTCTCTGAGCCTTGTCATGCCACTTTCGTGATCCGCTGCGTGGGTTTCGACAACGCCGTGATAGACCTCATCCTTGAAGTTGACTAAATATTCCTCTGGCGTGGAGTCACGGTAGAACCGGTCGAATGCGATCGAGTCGAAAAAGCGGGTTCGTTGGTCGCGTAGATGCGTACCGAACTCGGCACTTGCCAATGCCGCGGCGGCTGTTGGATAGGCTTGTGGGCCTTTTTCTGTGTAAACCTTAAGTAGTTGACTGATATACACGGACTCGCCAGATTGAATCTCGGCCGGAACCACTCCTCTCGGCGAGGGGCCTGGATCTTCGTCAAACCACTTGACAAGTGCAGGTTTGCTAGCGGGGTCATCCACGAGCCGCGCCGCGTCTAGCCAGCGAATTCGCGTGAAATCGAACGCGTCGATCTTGGCGGCTATCTTGGGGGTAAGTACGACGGTTTGATTTTCCACCAGTCGCCCGGCAATGTCTGCGTCCCATCGTGCAAGAAAAGCATTCTTAAACCGTTCTGGATGCGCAATCAACTGCTGGACGCCACGGGTAACGCCACGTGGTGCGACGAATGCGTAGGCGCGAGGCAAGGCGTATGCGCCGGCAGCGGAGTGCATGAAAATCTTTCCGAGCTCAACAAAAGCAGACGTTTCGGAGAGAGGTTTGCTTAGCTGTTTGCACTGGAAGTTGTCCCAAACTCCTTCCATGCGCTTATCGGTCACGTACCCGGTCACGTCACGACCCAGGTCGCCAGTGCCGCGCCAGAGTTCGTGCTCGTAGTAATCCTTCAAACGGCACGCCAACCAGTCGTTAACGAAGTCCTCCAAGCGATCCGGAGGAAGAGCGCGGATCAAAATAGCGTGGTTCAAGCGCAAACTTTACCCCTAGTTTTTCAAGCTGTTCGATTATGCCGTTCGATACCGGGTCTGTGCCAATGAAAAAAGTTTACTCATGCCTTCCAATCGCGACCATGGTGCGCAGCGTCGGGCATTGCAGATTTGAGCCAGACACTGAACACCGCGTTAGCACCTCCGCGGCAACAATTTTGACCAGAGTGTGATTGAAGTGCATTATCTAACTGCGTAGCAAACACGACAGACGAGCAAACGAATTGGATTTCGGCTATTCACCAAGCCCGGCCCAGCCCCGCACTCTAAAAACAAGAAAAGAAAAATCTTTCCCTTTTTTTGTTGGTAGGGGTGGTGCGGTGGGCATGGTGAATAGCCGATATGTTTGGATTGAAAGTGCTTTAGAACATTTCTGGAACAAGTGCTAGTCGCTCAAATTGTCGGGCGTTAGTTCACTCGCACATGTTCTCACCCATGTCGAAGCATGAGTCACTTCGTCTAAAACTACTTCGTGGAGGGACGTGCTCTAGCCGCTCGGACACCCTGCGCGTACCAACAACCTTCAGATGCTTTGGGGTCGAACGCTTGCCACGGAGATTTCCGACAAATCTCTGATCGCGCGTTCGCTAGCGGAGCCTGACACACATCGACAAAAAGACACTTACGAGGGCGAACACTTGTTGTTGGAATAATTGCTCCGTCAGTTTTGAGATGGGTTGCGGAAAAATGTAGAAGCGACTGTGCGACACCGATTTCTGCCATCTCTTCCGGCACAATTTCTTCTGGAGAGAAGAAAATTATTTCCTCGCGACCGTCGGCTTTGTTGGCTTCTTGAATGACGGGACATACCGGCATTGCCCGCAGCAGGTCGACAAGCGGGGAGACGTCTGGCATTTTGTCGATAGCGGCGATCTCAAACGAGCTGTCCTTCACTCGCTCGTGGACAAAAGCGAGGCTCCAATTGGCCATACGCACGAGCCCGCTCCCTGCGTGCCCACGCTCCTTGAACGGAGCGATGTCCGGTTCTAAGGTATCTTTCAAAAACTTACGTAAAAACGCTGTTGTGGTCGCATCGGAAGACGCTTTGAACTCTTTCAACAATGTCTCCTCGTCGATCTTTTTTGCGCCTGTTTTAGAGGCGCAAACGAGCTGGATAAAAGCATCACCGGGATCAGTCGATTGCAGTGCAAGCAGGCAAAGTGAACATAAGAAAATGCTGGACGGAGCAACACCAACGATGCCTTCAAATATCGCGCGAGCAGTTTGGTACGGATAAACGGGTGCGCCGCGTCGGAGCGCGTTTGCACTAAGTCCAGCGCGTTCAAAGAGCATGCATTCAGCTTCAAGGGCACATCCCTCCATGAGAATGTCGCTTCCTATGGACATTTCGAACGCCGATTCGCCCGGGAAGTGCGACGACTTATCAAATGTGACCACTACGCCATGACATTCGATGTCGGACCCGCCGACATGCACAATCCGTTTAGTGCTCGCATACTTCACAAATTGCGGATGCGCGCGCAGTGGCTTGAGTTCAATCGTTATTTCGTTTCCGACGTGGCCTCTAAGGTGAGTTCGCCATTCCAACAGTTGTTGCGTTTCATGGCCATGGACCGCATCAAGTACCGAGCTGCCCGCAGAAAGACCATCGGTTTCCACTGTGTTGCAAAACGGGTGGAGCAGTCGCAACTGAACATCAAAATCGGATAGCCCGGCTATCGTCGAGAAGTTGTGAACAAAGTGAAGATACTCGTGTACAAAAACCGCTAAACGTCCCACTGTGGGCGTATTGTCGGGATTCCAGAACGAATAATCTCGGCTAAGCCGAATAAGGCCGTGGTTAAGTTGGTAGGTACCTGCAGTGGCCGCACGCAGGTGATCGGAGACCTCTGAGATATCCGTTTCTAGCTGACAGATTTCAGGCGACCGAATTTTGGCTCGCATCGGTATGCAGTAGCGGGAAAATGGAGAAGCTGGCACGATACGCGAAATCGTCCCGCAGTCAACGCTTTCAAACAACACCGCGAGAGTTGGCCTCTGATGACTATTTAGTTTCGCGTGAAAGAGCCCATGTCGCTAGGGGGGTTCGTTGGCAATTCGTATGTACCAGTGCTGCCCATCGAAGGCAGTACGTGCCTTTCGCAAAAAAAGTCGACAATACCGACTCGCCTCGATGAACCTTTTTCCAGCACTGACGATGCGATGAGCATGGAATCTCGGAGAGTCCGTCATTTCGCGGCCGCCAGTGCGCCTCAATCTACGATCGAGAATCGCACCAACGTTGGCGATACAAACTGAAGCTCTAGGGCTTGGCCATAGGGTGTGCCCAGCCATTGCCGTACTTGATTAATTCCAGCCAGGGTGACCACGCCCGCAGCCGATGTCCTGAGTTTGACTACGAATGTTGCGCCCTCAACCTCAATTTCCCCGCTCGGAAAAGCACGAAACCGTACCGGCAGCTGCACTGAGCTTCGCTGCGCTTCCCTCGGGACAAAACGATAGCGCGCGAATGGATCCTCCAGGTTGCTTTGGTCCGATTGACTGAACGCCTCAAGGAGGCGCGTGTACGCGACGCGGCGACCGCGAATGGCGTAGACGCCATTAGTCAGCGGCTTGATGATTGGCGAATTGCCCAGTCGCACGCCGAGTGTGATGGGGTTCATTTTGCGGGTAAGGACTAGTGCTGTGCGGAGTTCTTTCCAGCTGGCCAGACCACCCAACGATTCAAACGTTTCGAGCAAACTGCGCTCAGACTGCGACCAAATGGGTTCGGGCGCAGACTTATCGGCCCAGCCAAAGTGATCAGATTGAACGTTTCTCACGCCGGGCATGCGTCGTAGTATCGCTTCAACAACGTGCAGTGGGGCGTGCAGCGGTGAGGGCGTACGGGCGTCCTCGTACGCGGCCTCTTCACGGTGCGAGCGCACCATCGCAGCTGCAACCTCCTCCGCATCGACGTTGCGTCGGGCAGCAGCGAGCACTCGTTCAGCAACGAACAACACACGATTGCGTCCGGGTATGTGCGGGCCGTACCAAAACCACCCATCAGCCTCCGCAAGCCATTCGAAATCGGGTATGGACTGCAGCACGTGAAGGAGCAGTTCAAAGGTAAATGGCTGTCGTTCTTGACGCAGTAGGACTCCCGCGACAACGTCCAGTTGTGCTGCGCCGGCCGAGCGAATCATGGCAATAGCGGCGTCGCGCATTGCACGGGAAATCTTGGCGTCAGCCTGTTCGCGGATCCACAGCGGCTTGGTAGAGCCCGGCATCAACACCGCCTCGTATGCACACAATCGCTTGCCAACGATCTCGTTCGCGAATCGCTCGACGTCGTCGAGTTCGAGTCGCCGACCAAGCTGCTGACGACAGCGCACATGTAATTCGTCGAGCGAGGTTGGGAGTTGTCCTTCGATTACCGAGCTCAGCTTCGCAAGCTGCGGCAGCGCCCATACTGTGCCACGACCGAATGGCAACAGTTTCTCGATACGTTGCCGAACTCGTTCACGCGTGATCGCGCAGCGCTCTCCAATCGCTTGCAGTGTAGCCTGCGCCGGCCCCGATACGCCATAACGCCATGCAAAGAGAGTGGCGTCGAGCGCAATCTCTTCTGCGTAATCGCGCCGCGCTCTCCCCCGCAG
>JAKPSO010000548.1 GCA_029571495.1 Pseudomonadota bacterium | reverse complement strand
ACTTAGAACTCACGCGCGCGATTGCCGACGCCGTGAGCATCCCCGTGATCGCTTCGGGCGGCGTCGGAAATTTGCAGCACCTCGTTGATGGCGTAGTTCAAGGCGGCGCTGACGCTGTGCTCGCTGCGAGCATCTTTCACTATGGCGAACACACCATCGGCGAAGCGAAGTCGATGATGCGCGCGGCGGGGATCCGCGTTCGCTAGGTCGCTGGGCGGTGGATTGCGTGAGTCGTTTGTGGGGATGCGTTGGCGTTTTCTCACGCTACGGGAGGTGCGCCACGTCCGAAGTGCTCGCTCGCAGTCACATCAGCCCGCCGCGAATGGTGCCGCGTCCTTGAGCGTGGCGCGCAGCGATGGCTCATCCTTCAGCGACGCCAGCATGAATTCGACGAACGCCTTTACCCGTGGCGCAACGTGTTCGCGATGCGGGTAGTGAATCACCATTTCGCGACCACCCGGATCGTTGAACGGCGTTAGCACTAGCTTCAAGCGGCCTGCCTGCAGGTGGGGCCACGCGAAGTGCAGCGCCATGCGCGTAATGCCCATCCCAGCCACCGCCGCGTCGCCGACCATCCCCGTGTCTGACAGCGTCAACGCGGGCTGCCTCGCCTCGAAAGTGACGGCCCTTCCGCGAACGCGAAAGTCCCACGGCGAAATTTCGCCGGACAGGAAGCGCAGCGAAATGATCCGGTGATTTGCTAGGTCTTCCGGCGCTTTCGGAGTGCCGAATTTTTTGAGGTAGGCGGGGCTTGCAACGTACACCATCGCCAAGGCGCACACGCGCCGCGTGATGAGCGACGAGTCAGCAATCGTGCCGCCGCGAATGGCCACGTCGAAGCCATCGCGGATGAGATCAACCTTGTTGTCGTTCATCGATATCTCGAGCCGTACGCCGGGATATTGCCTGTGAAAAGCCGGAATCAGGGGCACTAGGTAGTACCGTCCGAACGCAGCGCCGGTCGTCACGCGCAGCACGCCGCTCGGCGCTGCGCTGGTATCGCGTGTCGCCGCGATCGCGTCCAGAAACTCGGCGAGCGTAGGCGCAACCCGTGCGAAGAACGCCTGACCTTCATCGGTCAGAGAGAGCGAGCGCGTGGTGCGGTTAAACAAGCGCACACCGAGCGTCGTCTCCAGCCGCGCGATGATGCCCGCCACGGCCTGTGGCGACACGTCTAGCGATCGAGCTGCGGCGGTGAAGCTCAGTTCGTTTGCTGCAGCCACAAACGCGAGTATGCCCCGGACCTGATTCATGGCGTTGGTTTCGCTCGTTCTATTTACAAGTGGATATTGTAAATATTGAAAGCCTGTATCGCTTTATCTTGTTGGTGTATGGCGCAAAAATTTCCCCATCGCAAACAACTCGGGCAACCGCCCTTCAGAAGGAAACCATCATGAGCAACAAGATTCTCGTCACTGGCGCCACCGGCAACATCGGCGGCCCGCTCGTTCAGGAACTCAAAGCATTGGGCGCAGACTTTGCCGTCATGACCAGCAAGCCCGGCGCAACCATCGCTGGCGTGGAAACACGGCACGGGGATTTCGGCAGTGTGGCCTCGCTGACGGCGGCGTTCAAAGGCATCAACACCGTGTTCCTGTTGTTTCCGCTGGTCGAGAACAAGGTTGATCTCGCAAAGAACGCGGCTGCCGCAGCCAAGGCGGCCGGCGTAAAGCACATCGTTCGCTCAAGCGGCGCAGGGGCCGACTCGACGACCACCTTCGCGCTACCGAAGCTGCAGGGCGAGATCGACGACCTGCTCGCGGCGACGGGCATTCCGACCACTTTCCTGCGGCCCGCCGGCTTCATGCAGAACTATGTCGCCTATCAATCCCAAGCGATCAAGGACGGCGCGATTTACATGGCAGACGCGGGTCAGGCGCAAAGCCTAATCGACGCTCGTGACATTGCTGCCGTCGCTGCACGGGTGCTCGCCAACCCGGCCACGCACGCGGGCAAAGCCTACACGCTCACGGGCGGTGAGGCGTTCACCGGCGAGCAGGCGGCAACAACGATCAGCGCTGCAATCGGCAAACCCGTGAGGCACGTCAGCGTGCCGACCGAAGCCGCAGTCGCGACGATGAATCAATGGGGCATGCCGCCGTTCATCGTGAACGTGATGGATTCGTTGAACAAGATTGTGTCGGCGGGCTATGCGTCGGGCGTGTCACCGGATGTTGAGAACATTCTCGGCCGGAAGCCGCGTACGTTTGCAGCGTTTGTTGGTGAGAATGCACGGGTCTGGAAGTAGCGGCGTCGGTTCGTCACTGACTAATCCCCTCGCCCGTTGCCGAAGAGCGCTAAGGCGAGGGGGCAGCGTCACATAATTGCCCGTGTATGGGGCGCTACCTTCGCCACAATTTTTCGCACAACAGTGAGTGGCGGGTAGCGCGTAGCGCGGATCAGTTCGTGGCGACGCTGTCGAGCCATGAACGATCTTGCGGAGTATTTCGCGCGACTCAGGCCGACAACAACAGCGCCGCGACGAAGATCCCGATCATCATAAACACGAGCACCAACTTCACGACGGTGCCGACGAGCAAACCGAGCCAGGTGGCGAAGCCCACTTTCGCCGCTTGTCGTGAGTCTTTTTGTGCGATGTACTCGCCGACCGCGGCGCCGACGAACGGCATGAAGAGTACGCCGACGAGCCCCAAGAAAATCCCGGCGATGGTGCCGAGCGCCGCGCCGATCAGCGCCCATTTGCTCGCGCCGGCCCGCTTCGCGCCCATCACGGTCGCCACGTAATCGGTCACCCACGCGAGAACTGCGAGCACCGCGATCACCGCCACAACCCACCCGCTCACGCGAGTGAAGTTGTCCAGCCACGCACCGAGCACCACACCGCCCAATACCAAAATCGTCCCCGGCAGAGCGGGCAGCACGGTGCCTGCGACGCCAAACAAGATCAACAGTACTACCGCAAGCCAGCCGAGAATATTTGGGTCCATAGTTCGGATGATGTCCTCGCAACGACGGCAAGCGCGAAGCGCACTCGACCTGATTTCAGTGTATCTTGCGCCCGACCGAGCGTGACGAACATGCGACGTATCGCGGGTAAATCCCGCGCGCCGCGACGATGACACGCGATCGTTAACTCTGCTTCCTTCACCGCCATGCGAATACTCGCCATCTTCCCGAATCGTGCCGGCCACGGCAATCGTTGCAGTTGGACGCCGACGCGAATGCGCCGCAAAGCCATCTACGCTTGCGTCGCACTCGTGGCGGTGCTTGCGGGACTCGCGTTGTTCGCGCCCAGCCGAGCTTACGCGGCACAGCCAATAACCGTTGTTGAGTATTACAACCGCGCGCTAGACGCGTATTTCATTACGGGGCGGGCAACCGAACAAGCGTTGTTAGATGCGGCGACGAGGGACTTTTCGCGCACCGGCATGAGTTTCGCTGCGGAGGCTGCAACGTCGGCGTCGGCGGGCAGCGTGTCCGTCTGTCGATTCTTCGTTTCAATGTCGTCGCCCTTCGTGAGTTCGCACTTCTACGGCCGCGAAGACACCGATTGCGCGTTGATTCGATCGGCGTTACCGGCGGGGTTCACGGATGAGGGCGTCGACTTCGCGGTCGCACCCGCGAACGCAGCAGGCGCGTGCCCTGCGAGCGCACCCATAGCGGTGTACCGTAGCTTCCGAGCTGCAGCGAACGGGCGAACGCCGAACCACCGCTACCTCGTGAGCACCGCGAGTTCGAGCGCGATCATCGCGGCGGGTTGGGCGGGCGAGGGCGTCGCCTTCTGCGTGGCCTCTGCGACGGACGTCACTCTGCCGGTCGCCACGAGCTTCAAGCGCATCGTTTCCGCAGCGAGCTCTCCGTTCACTTCGGGTTGCAACGCGTCCAGTAGCGGCACGCTCTACGCGGGCGGTGAGGTCGAGCCGAGTCTTGCGCGCAATCCCATCAACCCCAACCACATGATCGCGTCGTGGCAACAGGACCGGTGGTCAAACGGCGGCGCACAAGGCACCTACGGCGCGGTGACATTTGACGGCGGCCTCACGTGGCAGTCAAGCGCGCCTGCTTTCTCGCGCTGCGGAGGAGGCAACGCTAACAACGGCGGCCTCTACGAACGTGCGAGCGATCCTTGGGGTGCGATTTCCCCTGACGGGGTGGCGTATCAAATGGCGCTTGGATTCAGCGGCACGTCGTTCACCGCCGACGGGCTCAGCGCGATGTTGGTGTCCCGAAGCGTCGACGGCGGTCGTACGTGGGCCGCGCCGAAGACGCTCGTTCGCGACCTTTCGGCCGATGTCTTTCACGACAAGAACACATTGACCGCAGACCCAACGAGCGCTGCGCACGTCTACGCGGTGTGGGGACGCATTCTCGGCGACGGCAGCGGACCTGCTTGGTTCGCGAGGACCACGGACTCCGGCGCGACGTGGGAGGCCGCCCGGCCGATCTACGATCCCGGAGCGACCAATCAAACGCTCGGAAATCAGATTGTCGTATTGCCGAACGGAATGCTCTTGAACATCTTCTTCGAAATCATTCGTGCGGAGTCGCCGGCGAATCCACTCGGCC
>JAKPSO010000534.1 GCA_029571495.1 Pseudomonadota bacterium | reverse complement strand
CACAGCTGCTTCGCCAATTCAAACGTCGCGACGACCGCCTTGTCGCTCGTCGTCAACGTCAACTCGTGCGTGTACGCAAGATATTTGCGCGCGGCCCTCGACGCCTGCGCGACCTGCTGATCCGCGACTCTGGCTTCGAGTGGTCGCGTGGCTACGCCAGAGCCGTCCTCCTTTTGCCCGCAACCGGCGAGTATCACCATTGGGAGCAGCGCAAGAACGAAAGAGCGAATCATGTGTGTCGCCTCAATGTGATTGGGTATCGCAGTGTAGACCTTGCGCCGAGGCGTGGCGCGACGCAACGATGCAACGATGCAACAGCGACATCCTTCCCGCCGCGCGGGTCTAGTGCATGGGCGGCAAGCGCATCGCCCGTTGCACCTCAGCGTCCTGGTGGCGGACGCGGAAATTCGGATTCATTATCGCAGTCATATTCGAGAAGAACGGACGCATTTGCGACAGAAATTCGCCGTACGAATCCAACGGCGGCGGTAAGAATCGGCAGAGTGCGCCCAGTGCGCTGAAAAGCTGGCCGAAGGCTGCTGCGGCTGCGTCCGGGTTGCGGGCCACCGGCCCCGCGTTTTCCAGAGCGGTGAGCGCGGTGTACAGGTCAGCCAACTCACGCGCGGTTTGAAGGTGACCGAGTCCCGTTTCAATGCTGCGCATGATCGTTGCCACTCGCCCGAGTCGCGCCGCCGCAGTGGGATTGTGCTGGCGTGTAGCAATGCTTTGCATCACAGTAACGCCACGCCGTGCGTTGGCCAAGCGACCTTGGAGCGACGCCAATTCCGCGCCTGTAGGCGGCGGCCCATAGAGGAGCGCCTCGGCCGATTCGCGCATGATTCGCGCTCCAGCAGTCCAGTTTCCTTCGGGTCCGGGCATGATGTCTTCTTCCTTGATACTGTTGCTGTTGGTCTGCGGCCTTCCTTGGGTATGGCTGGCCACACATGCGTAGACGAAACAGACACGCATGACGCGACACGCATACCTTCGGATTCCGCGTTGTTTGGTGGAATGGTTCCGTAGAGCGTCTGAGGGTTGCGAGGCAACGAAGATTCAGGGGATAGCGCGGTTTGGCAGTCTGGTCGTCCACGGGATATTGACTGCATGGACGTCTACGCGCCCGTGCTGCAAATATCGCTTTACGGTCGGCATCCGTTAACGTGTAAGACCAGCCCGTGCGCAACGTTGGTGGAAAATACGCCATGCTTATCAAGTCCGCCGATGATCCCGCCCGACGCCTACAACTTCTTGAGGCGCTTCTCACTTCACCGCGCATCGATTTTTCGCAGAAGGAACGACTACGAAAATACTTGAAGCGGATAAAGATAGGCATTCAGGGTGAGCGAGACGCCGCGCACTACATTGACACCCACCTAAGAGCCGGGGAAAACCACGCAGTCATACACGACCTGCGGTTTGAAGTGAGAGGCGAAATTGCGCAGATTGACCACCTCATCATTTCCCGTGGCTTTTTCTTTTATCTGCTTGAAACGAAGAATTTCGGTGGTGATCTCATCATCAACGAGCACGGCGAATTCACTGTCAAGTACGGTGAGGATCGGTACGGTATTGAGTCACCGATAGAGCAAAGCAAACGACATGAGGCCATGTTTCTTCTCCTGCTTGACGAGCTAGGAATCACTGGTCGATTCAGCAAACGTCCGCCGATATTCCACGCCGTATTGCTCCATCCCAGAGCATTGATTGAGAGGCCCTCAGCAAGCGTGTTTGACACGAGTTGCGTAATGAAAGCTGATCAATTTGAGTCGTGGCGACTGGAGACGGTAAATTCATTTGGTGTCGTGAAAATTCTCAGTCTCGCCACGAACATTGTTTCGACTGATACGTTGAGCGAATGGGCAAAGAAAATTGCGGCGCGCCATACGCCCGAAAATTATCTGAATTTGCCCGGTTGGCTAGAACCGAAGCGCGTTGATGCGCCGACACCTGCGCGGAACACGGCACCAACAACTAGTCAATTGAATTATCCGGCACGCGGCGCGCCGAAGATATCTAAGC
>JAKPSO010000521.1 GCA_029571495.1 Pseudomonadota bacterium | reverse complement strand
TCCAAGAACCGTCGACTTTACTTGGCAGCAAGCGATACGGTTGGAGGTTGTCAATGAGCGTGGTTTTGCCCCGGCCATTTCGCCCTTTCAGGGCGACAAGATGAGCATCGTTCTGAAATTCGAGGGTGTAACTCGACAGCCCAAGACCATCGCGTATCCCCTTAAACCCCGACAACGTTAGACGATGAGGTTTCATTTGGTGTCTGCTCCATTGTGAGTGAATCGATTCGAGTCAGGATTGACGTTGCGATCTCATCTTCCGATGGGTTCGCAAGCAACTCTTGGAGGCAGCGCGTCAGCGCGTCCACCTGTGACGAAGGTACCTCTTGGGTATCAGCCCAAATAGCCAATTTCGCAGGGGCGCCACTGGTCGCCGCGATATGTGGCGCGCGTGCCGTGAGTCGCGGAACGATTGTTCCCTCGACCTTGCAGGCCGCCGCGTTTGCGAAGAGTGCAGATATGGCCTTGCGATCGACGCTGCCTGACTGCTCTGCATCGACTGTGTAGCGAATCCGCACTATCGCGTTTTCGCAATCGCTCGCAAGCTCCTGGAGTTTCAACATGTCGGGGGGACCGTCAAAGCTGAACTCGATCATGTCGCGCGCTGGCGTCGTGTGAAATTCCAACGTCGCCACGCCCGAGTCAAAGCGCCATTGAATCCAGCCCTTGGGGTCGTAGTCGCCGCTGTGAAGCCGCGCAAGCGAGCCCGCATACGCGACGTAGCGCCCCTCTTTCTCCCACACCTGGTGCTTGTGGATGTGCCCGAGAGCTACCACGTCGTATCCCGTCTCAAAAAGCTCGCCGATGGCGAGTTCATGATCCGGTGACACTAACGTTTGCCCGTTTTCTGTAACGCATCCGTTGACAGTTCCATGGGATGTCAACACCGTTGGGATGGACATGGTACGCGCGTGAGCAGCGAACACTTGTGCGCGCTGCAACACATCGCTGGCGTACGCGCGATAGGCAACATTTACGTCACCTGTAGCCGCCAGCAAGCCGCGGTTAATGGGTGGCCATGCGAATACCGCAAGGCTATGATCGCTTTGTGGCTGCGCGGTTCGCTCCCATCCGCGAAGACCCAACGCCCACGTCGATTCCTCGGTTGCGACTGCAACAGAAAATCGCGCGTGTAACGCGCTGAGAATATCAAGCGTGCCAGGCACGTCATGCGAGAAGGTCCCTTGCAAAACCAAGACAGGTGCGCAGTTCGCAAGCTTCTGGATCCACTGTACGGCCGCTCGAAAGGCGGGAGCGTGTGCATCCAAACGATGATCGAAGAGATCCCCTGAAATCAGCACTGCGTTGGGCGATTCGGCGGCGATCCTCTCAAGTGCCGCGTCGGCGCAGCGCTGCACCTCTGCGAGCGCCGCCGGACCAAAGTGAATGTCCGAAAGATGGGCCATTCGTACGGAGTTAGTCATTGTTTGACGCCTCCCGTCATGATCGCAACACGCTCAACGAGTTCTTCGCGCTTGCCATCGTCAACGAGTGCAGCCGACAGAATTGCTGTGCACGATTCAAGTGCCAGCTCATCGTGGGCCCAGTCTGCACCGGACTTATGCGTCATGTAGCGACTGACATCATCGAAGCTGAGCCCGAGTTGCCCGGCTAAGACTGTGATGTTTTCGATCTCTTCTGTATCACTCACAGATGGACTGTCCGCTCCGGTAGAAGACATTACGGCATGTCGGTATGAAGCCTGCTTTTGGGCATACGCTTCGATCATGTCCATGTCGCTCTCGAGCACGATGATGTCCTGCCACACGCGGGTAGGACCGTCAGGGCTTAGCCATGACACTTCCTTGCGTTGCTTGGTGATGTAGAAGAATGGCTTACCTTCAATCAGTCCGGCGACTGTTCCATGACGCGCCCGCACCAGCTCCATCTCTGCAAGCGCAGCGTCGAGAGCATAGAACGATCGCGTAGGAAGTCGGAGCAGCCCTGTGCCCTGAATTCCGGGCACGTAAAACTGTAACGCGCCGGTCAAGTTGCATGAGTTGGCCTGATAAACAGGACACTCATTCGGATTGCACTTTGGCCGCTCGGGATTCACGATGTTCTCGCGACCACCGAAGACGCGCTTCCCTGACTTCGGCGTCGCTTTCGTCATACAGACGCGTTCGCCCTCGCGTGATTCCGACCAGAACAGGATCGAACTGGCCGACCATGCCGCCAGGGAATGACGAATGATCAAGTTCTCATCGTCTGTCGGAAACATAATCGGAAAGCGCTGCAGGCGACGCTTAGTCCCCGTGCTTGTCTCCAATTCCGTTCCATACAAATCGATAAGTCGCTGGGCGACCGCCGGATCACGAAAGTCGCCGCGCCGAACATTGAAGTACGGCATGTTGATCATTCGCAAAGGGTTTCGACCGCCGCCGGCCGCTTCCAGATCGCGCTCGATTTCGTCGTAACTGCGACCTGATGAAATACCCTCTTGGTAGATGCGCACAAGCTCGGGCTTTTGCGCATTCGCCTTTGTGAGTACCTTAGCCCCAGCGTGAATCGTCCCAGCAATGGGAGGTAGCCGACGCGGTGATTCCGTTAGCAGCTGCATTTCGCCCTTCCAGGGGAGGGTTCGTGTACTAGCAACGGTAAGTGGGTGACGCGCATGCGCGTTTGTAGCAACGAGTGGTTGCATGATTGCTCCTGTAATTCATCTCGCAGGGAGATGGTTAGCTTGCGACACTGACGGTGTCGCGGCGTGAAATCGGAGCAGAAGCGCTGGTTACGGAAATGTCGAGGAGTCCACGATCCAAGCACTACGGGAGTGCGACACGCCGGGAGCACGGCGGATCACACTTCCAAAGGGCTAAGCGGTTGCGAGCTGCTGATTAATTTCGCTCACATCAAAATGTGAGACTCATGCCGCTAGCTGCAGCGGGCTTGGCATGCTGAGGGCGTGAGACTTGCCCGGGGTAAAACAAGTCTCACGTCCGCAGAATGCCAAACGAATCGGAGCGCTGAAGCAGTGACCGTCCTACCACACGCGCGCAACCTCTATGGAAGGTTGCAGCGCACGTGGTATGTCTGGTGTTTTTGGTATTTAGGCAGCCAGCGCTTCGCGCACCCCGGTCCAGAACCCTGCTTTTGCCATTGGGTTCGATTCGATTACGGAGGGCGCTGAACAATTGTTGATTCGCGCTACACGTCCAGCGAGATTGGCGAAGCCAAAGCACGCCTGATCGTGCATCTCAGCGCGAGTCGAGCCAATTTTGCGCAGAGCGGCGGAGATTTTTGACTCGGTGATGGCGTCAGCCACGAGATCCCTCACTGCGTCAGCCGGTTGGCGAGAACTGGTCCCAGATGTGATGTTATTGATTGTGGTCATTATGATTTCCTACGCCGCGCACAGCGCGGGGTTTTGTTGTTGTGTGTTCAATGAAGCTGACAGGTTGAATGTGTCAACTCTTCTAGGTGCTCCCAGTCAAAGCGACGCGCATGGGTCACACCCGAGCGCTCGTTGTTTAACAGGACATCGATACCGCCATCGTCAATTGCAACGACGGCGAGCGTGTTTTGGTGATCGCTAAATTGCAAGCCACCTTCGGTTTCAAGCAGCTCAACAGGGTGCCAACGGCGCCCTATTGAGTTCGACAGCGCATCGGCAAGTCGCCCGACAGACCACCTCAATCGGTGGCTCTCGCGCCGGATGGGTCTTTTTCGCCCGCGGACTTAGCGTCCGTGTTAGCCGACGCGGCCGCGGATTCCACCTTCTCAGCGGTTGCGTCGCCGCGAAGCTGCGAATTAGCTTTGCCCAGGTCGCGCGCCTTGCTAAGGCCGATCGCTATGTTTGGAAGAGCGTCTCGCACAAAAATGCCTAGGCCGCCGCTGATCACAGTGAAACCAAAGCCAATGTTGATCCACTTTTTTCCGAGTTGCGGTGGCCGCTCGAATCGCCCAAATTGCATTAACCCGTTCAATGCACCACTCCAGACAAGCATCGTGCATAACAGCGTGATGATCGTATTCAGAATGCCGCGCGCAAAGAGCTCCGAGACCAATGTGATCATCAACGAAATCAGCACAACTGTCGCAGCTACAGACAACACCGCAGCTACGTAGCGACTGCTTTCGTCAGTTGACGCGACACGCTGATTAGCGATTGGCGTTGTTGGGGCGGTATCGGGCTTTGGTGGGGTAGTTGCTGAGGTCATGCCGTCACCATCGTTCCGATACCTTGCAACACAACATCCGCTAGGATGCTTCGCGCGCCCGCCGGTGTTTCCTTCCGAGCCGCGATGGTTGCAAGTTCTTCACGATATCCGCGTGAAGCGAGTTCCTTGTACATCGCGAGTTGCGTCTCACGACCGATGCCGCGCAATAGTGACGGCGCAGCCGCAATCGTTTTTAGTACATGCGTTGGCGCCTTACGCGTTTGCAGTAGCAAGCAATCTGCGTGAGCAGCACGAACAATTTGATTTGCAGCCCAAGGGTGCATTGACTTAGCCATGAGGTTCTCCGTTTTGAAAGACAAAAGGGGACCCATGGCCCGGTGGGGCTGGAATCCCCCGGGGGTTGATAAGACGCGCCAAAAAGACGGTCACATACGAGCTACAAGGGCGCTCGTGAGCCACGAAAACGGGTTGCGCGCATGGCTGCGTTCGCACGCGCATTATCGACTTGACTTGACAGGTTTTGAACGTCTGGGGCTAATCCTTGGTCTAGACCGACCTTTAGGGCTGCGATCGATGGCCACTTGACACAACAATTTCCCGTGCTAGCTTGAAAACGTAACTATCACTGGACGTTGGAGAACGCTTTGAACATGCATCGGGTCGCAATTTCAGCACCCACCCCACACGCTAACGCGGCGATGGTTCGCACGCCCGCCGGCGACCTCGGCTCGTCGAGCACGAACGTTTGGACGAGACTGCGTCAAGCTCGCGCAATCGCAGCTCAAAACCACTACGAAACGACGATGAGTCATCGTGAAGCAGTCGAGGCGGCCCACATACCCATTCGCCTTGAAGCGACGCGATTGTTGGAGCAAGCACCGTACGCGACCATCGTCGAGATCATGGCGCGCAGTGAGCTTGAACAATACGCATTCGCGAATCAACGCTTACCGATGTGGACGCATCGGTGGCCACTGTACGCACTTCTGTTTTCGGGAACGATTCTTGCCACCTATGGGTCAGGCGTCATCGCCGCCATCGTGGCACTCGTACTCGCCTATGGTGGCGTGTTGACGATCTACCCTGTCTTCAACCGGGACGCCCGGGTTCGGCGGCTACTGTCGCTTTACGAGCCGTTCGTTCATGTGAACCATGGCTACAGAGAAAACCAAATCGCGAGCTACCGGGTAGATGCTCAAAACTCTGCGTTTGCTAGCGCGCGTGCTGTGATCGAGGATCCCTCTCTCGGTGGCCGGCAACCCGAATTTTCGATCCTATTTCACAAGCGTCGCGACGTAGGCGAAGACTGCATCCCGTCGTTCTACGCCCATCTGCACAACGGCAACGTGTTCGTCAGCGATTGCCCCGGTTCGTCACCTGAGAATCTCTACGGCCCTGCGCCAAGCGCTGCGAACAAGTCGCGCCTCAGAACACTGGTTGATCAGCAGCTGAGCCTCATTCAACAACATCCCGTCGCTTCAGCCAGCAGCATCGATCCCGAAGCTCTCGAGCAGGCCTGGTCGAGAGTTGTGCTCGCTGATACGACTCTCTCCGAGTTGGTCACTCAACAAATCCTGTTCATGGACGATGACCCTGGCTGCGGCAAAGGACTACTTCTGTCAGGCCCACCAGGTACTGGCAAGACAACGATTGCCAAGACCTTTGCCACGACGGCCAATGCTGAGTTCTTCCTGTTATCCGAGTCCGATTTGAAGCAAACGAACATCGGCGCTAGCGCCCAAGCCGTCAAGGAGATCTGGAAGCGAGCCACCGACGCCCATCGCGCAGTGATATTCGTCGATGAGTGTGAAGGCGTTTTTGGCCGACGCGGCGGCGATGAAAGCGATAAGGTGAGCTCGGAAATTGTTCGCGCCTTTCTTCCGCTTTGGGACGGTCTGGATGCCGGCGCACGTGTACTGGTCATTGGGGCGACGAATCGCCCTGAGCTTCTTGACCCGGCCATTCGATCCCGTTTCGGGACAGAGATTGAAATTCCACTGCCTGGCGCGGCCGAACGTACCCGGCTTCTCGGTAATGCCTTGGCGAACATGTCGTTACCGAGGGCGCTCGCTGAGGAGCCCTCGATAGTGGCCGCTTCGAGCGGATTATCGGGACGAGATTTCGATACTCTGGCACAAAAGCTTCGTCGGTCTGCGGTAACCATGGGTGAGACTGTCACCGTCGACACTGTACTCAAGGCGCTGGATCTGTCGCGTGGAAGCGCTGGATCACCGCGAAACGTAAATGCGCGCTGGGACACCTTGGTCGCCGACACCTCGGTAATCGAAGCGATGCGAGATTTGGCCTACGCGATAGCCAACCAAGAAGCACTGGCCGCACAGGGTTTCAAACTACCTCGCGGATATCTCTTTTACGGTCCGCCGGGAACGGGAAAGACTCAAATTGCCCGTACGCTCGCGAACGAGGCGAAGTGCTCATTCATCTCAGCGAGCACGGCAGATCTGAAAGCTGGCTATGTCGGCCAAAGCGGTCAGAGGGTCAAACAACTTTTCGCGGACGCAAGATCACGAGCACCGTGCATCGTATTTTTGGACGAACTTGATGCGCTCGCCGCAGCGCGAGATAGCGGCAATGACGGGTTTGTTGCAGAGATTGTGACGCAGCTGCTACAAGAGCT
The DNA here is from genome assembly GCA_029571495.1 of Pseudomonadota bacterium. Taxonomy (GTDB): domain Bacteria; phylum Pseudomonadota; class Gammaproteobacteria; order Burkholderiales; family Casimicrobiaceae; genus Casimicrobium. Next base: position 228 of record JAKPSO010000521.1, on the reverse strand, counting down.
TGACGGCGTAAACGATCACAGCGCAACACCTGTCGTTGTCATTGGTGCGACCAACCGGCTCGATGCAATCGACGCGGCAATCCTCTCTCGCTTTGAGCGACCACTTCTACTTGATTTACCTGACGCGGCTCAACGCATTTCGTTGGTTCAACGTCTAGCCCCGCAGCCGCCATTTAGCGATGACGCCATATCGGAGCTCGCCGCATACGTTGACGGCACGCGTGGGCT
>JAKPSO010000489.1 GCA_029571495.1 Pseudomonadota bacterium | reverse complement strand
GCCAACCCCTTTCGCGCGAGCAACTGCTCTGAATGGCTCTCGGCATAGACCAAACCAGCCCACCCGGGGAAACTCCACGACGAAGTACCGAGGTGAGCGCCCCTTGGTAAGGCATGCCCTAGCCGCCGTAATGCATCGTCCGGCGCGATGCATTGAATGTCCCGTGACGTAGACGCTCGCGCGGAAAGCTGCGCCGCGACCGGCCCCGAACCGTTCTGCACGCCAACGCTCGATGGCTCGCCAAATAAATCAAATTGTCCGCGTGACATCGCGATACACCGATACCTTGGAACTACGCGATGCGCCAGACGCGTCGATCGTGACCGCGCCTAGTCATAGCCCGGCGGTGGCGTCCGCCGCGTCGGTTCGGGTTTCGGCACGAGGTCGAATTTCGCTTCGATCGTGGTCAGCGTGGCAGCGTCAAGCTTCACACGCCGTGGCATCGCCGGGCTCACCTGCCCCGGAACCAACAAGCTGGGATGAGTGACGAAAACATCGAATTCTCCGGCTGGCAAATTCTCGATCACGGCCGATCCGCCGCGCCCCGTTTTGTTGAACCAAGGCGTGTCGACGACGTAGATGTGGGCGCTCATCCAGTCGTGAATGAGGCATTGCAGCGTGATTTGACCCAGGCGATCTAAGACGACAGGTTCTGGCTCTCGCCGCGTGTACACCTTGTGTTCAAAAAGCGTCGGACCGGATAGCACCTTGACGTGATGCTCCGTGCGATCCCGATTGGGTAACCGAAGCTTTGTACCCGCCTGCATCACGCTCACGTAGGGTTCGAACTTGAAGTACGACTGCTCTACGACAGCCGTCGTGCCCTCTTTCACGGCAGGAGCCTTGCCATTGACCGGCAGAACATAAACCACCGCGTTCGACACCGGATCACCTTTGCGATCCTTGAGTTGCACGACGACTGTCCCCGCTGACGCGACAGTCGAGGCGAACATTGCGCAGACCGCGGAAACCGGAAACCACAGCGCGATTCGATTGAGCTTCATTGAGACGGTCTTTCGGTTGAGAAGATAGAGAACGCGAGGCGCGTGCCAACGAACAGCGCAAATCTACGTTAACTTCGCAATCATGTCATCCACTTTCCGCTTCTGGTTATCGCGTCTGTGGGCGTTGCCGGTCACGCTCTGCGCGCTACCGCTGTTGCCCCTTGCGCTATGGCACAGCAATTGGCGTATCAACGACGGCGTCATCGAGGTTACGAGCCCGGCGCTGAATTGGTTTTTGCAGGGTCCGTGGTTTCGAGCGCTTTCCGGCGGCGCGGGCTTTTCAGCTGCAACCATCGGGCACGTCGTGATTGCTCGGAATTCGGCGTGCATGACCGCCTGTCGCGCGCACGAGCACGTACATGTGCGCCAATGCGAGCGTTGGGGTGTTTTGTTTCCGTTGAGCTACTTCGTTGCCGGGCTTTACGCCGCGTTCAAAGCGCGGCGATTCACGGCGTATTACTGGGACAACGCGTTCGAGCGTGAAGCGCGGGCGGCGGAGGGTTATCTGCCCAAAGCTTAAGTATCAGCTTTTAGGGTGCAGCGACCGCCAGGCGGTCGCTGCAGCTTAGTCTTGTCGTTAGTCGACTCAGTCAATAATACGGCTGCAACGACCATGCAGCGGTCGCTATCAACGAAAAGTCGTTAGGCGCTCAGCGCAACACTCAACGCGTGGGCAACAAGTTGCCCACCCGACCGCTCTTATCTGAAGAGGCGAGCCGCCGCGCACTTCAATCGTCGCGCTCGTACCCCGGCAGCACGGCGATCAGATCGTGTTCGGTCGTCTCAACCACGGTCACGCGCGCGATGTCGCCGACCTTGAGGCTCTCGCCGTTTTGCACATGCACCATGCCGTCGATCTCGGGCGCGTCGGCCCATGAGCGCGCGACGGCGATGTTGTCTTGTACATCGTCCACGATGACTTCGATTTCGCGACCGATTTTCGCGCGCAGACGTGCTTCCGAAATCTCTGCCTGCACTTCCATGAAGCGCTCGCGGCGCTCTTCTTTCACTTCGTCCGGCAATTGATCCGGAAGATCGTTTGCCGTCGCGCCGTCGACCGGCGAATACGCGAAGCAACCCACGCGATCGAGCTGCGCTTCTTGCAAAAAGTCGAGCAGTTCCTCGAACTCAGATTCCGTCTCGCCGGGGAAGCCAACGATGAACGTCGAACGAATCGTCAAATCCGGGCAGGCTTTACGCCATTCGCGAATGCGCTCGATGTTTTTCTCGCCGCTCGCGGGGCGTTTCATGAGTTTCAAAATGCGCTGGCTCGAATGCTGAAACGGCACGTCGAGATACGGCAGGACGCGGCCGCCCGAAGCCACAGTGCTTTGCGCCATCAGCGGAATCACGTTGTCCACCGTCGGGTACGGGTACACGTAGTGCATGCGCGTCCACACGCCGAGCGTGCCGAGCGCTTCGGCGAGCTCGAGCATGCGCGTCTTCATCGGTTTGCCGTTGACGAAATCCGTGCGGTACTTCACGTCCACGCCGTACGCCGACGTGTCCTGTGAAATCACGAGCAGTTCTTTCACGCCAGACTTCACGAGCGACTCCGCTTCGCGCATCACTTCGCCGATCGGGCGGCTCACCAAATCGCCGCGCATCGACGGGATAATGCAGAAGCTACAACGATGGTTGCAACCTTCCGAAATCTTTAGATAGGCGTAATGCTTCGGCGTGAGTTTCACGCCATGATCGGGCACCAAATCGATGAACTTGTTGTGCGGTTTCGGCAAGTGCAAATGCACTGCATCCATCACTTCGTTCGGCGCGTGCGGGCCAGTGACTGCGAGCACTTTCGGGTGAATATTGCGAATGAAATCGCCGTCTTGTTTCGCGCCGAGACAGCCTGTAACGATGACCTTGCCGTTTTCGGCGATCGCTTCGCCAATGGCGTCCAACGACTCAGCGACCGCATCGTCAATGAAGCCGCAAGTATTGACGACGACAAGATCCGCGTCGCTGTAGTCGCCCACGGTGGCATAACCCTCGGCCTTGAGCCGCGTGAGCACTTGTTCGCTATCGACGAGCGCCTTTGGGCAACCGAGCGACACGAAGCCGACTTTTGGGGCCGAGGAAGAAATCTGTTTTGCAGTCATTGCAGCCTAGGTAGGGCGGACACTGCCCGCCGTTCAACGTTACGTAGTGAGCAGTGCCCGCCCCAATCCACCGAACCTAAAAAATTGACGCAAGATATTTAGACGCAGATTGCGCAGATGAGTCAGTGGATTTACGCAGATTTCTTGAAAATAGACTCATCGGGCTGCGACTGAAAAATCAGCGGTAATCTGCGTTAAATCAGCGCAATCTGCGTCTAAAAAAATCAGCGAAAAAAAAGGCGCGTAAGACGCTAAAGTTGGGTGGATTGGTACCCGCCCTACGACTGCTTACTGCTCACCGCTCACTGTTCACCGGGTTAGCGGTTTACTTCTTGGTATCAGCGCCCGGGAAGCCTGGGAAGGTGAAACCTGGAAAGAACTGCTTGGTGCTTTCCTTCATTTTTTCTTGCATGTCGAGGAACATCTTGCTCGACTGTTCGAGATAGTTGCCCATCACACCTTGCATCGCGGGCGCTTGCAACGTCATGAACTGTTGCCACACTTCGGAGCCGACCTTCGTCGGGTCGCTACCGGCACCGCCGAGCATCGTGCTGCCCTGCTCAGCCATCTTCTTCTGGAAGTCGGTGAACGCGCGCACATTTTGTTCGAACAAACCACCCACGACGCCTTGCATCGCACCGCCGTAGAAGCGAATCATCTGCGCGAGCATTTCGTTCGAGAACATCGGCACGCCCGCCGCTTCTTCCTCGAGAATGATCTGCAACAGAATCGCGCGCGTGATCTCGTCGTTTGTCTTCGCGTCGCGCACTTCGAACGGCACGTTGCCAACCACCATCTGTTTGACGTCCGTCAGCGTGATGTAGCCGCTCGTTGCGGTGTCGTAGAGACGGCGATTCGGATACTTCTTGATAATGCGAATCGCGGCGCGCGAGCCGACCGTCGAGCGGGTGCTCGCCTTCGGTGAATCAGTTCCAACCTTTGTGGCCATGTTGATGGTCCTTTTTTGTGCAGTGCGCCATTGTAGAACACGTGCGCAGCCTTGTGTAGCCTTGCTTTCGTGCGAAAACCACAAGGCGCTACACGCTAGGTTTTGCACGCGTAAACCCCGAATTTTGTAGCTCTAACTCTAAATTGCTGCATCGCAACAAATTGTGCTTGACATGGGATATGCATGCACATAACATTCATTTTGTGCACCGCAGCAATCGAACGCAACAAATGAATTCGGAACCGCTGCGTAACCCTAACCCCATCAGGAGATACTCAATGATTCCCGCATTCGAACAAATCGCAGAAATGAACCGTGCTTACTTCGCAAACGTCCTCAAAGGCGTTGACGCTGCTGTTGCTTACAGCAACAAGGCTTCGGCTTTCGGCGTAAAAGCTGCAAACGACTTCGCTGCTTCCACCGCTGCTGACCTGCACGCTCTGGCTGCTGTTAAGTCCCCAGCTGACCTCGTCCCATTGCGCGCTAAGCAAATGGAAGAAAAAGCTGACTGGGCCACCACGACCGGCCGTCAAGCGCTTGACCTCCTCTCCGCTGCTCAAACCGAAGCGATGCAATTCGCTGAAGCGCAAGCTGCTGAAGCCGCTAAGA